>JAEXPB010000419.1 GCA_023438965.1 Bacillota bacterium
AGCGCAAAGCACTTCTTGCCCAGCAGAACATTGCCGCCGTAACCGGAGTTGACGGACCAGATCGCGTTGTCTTCCGGGAAATGCACGATATAGCGGTTCTCTTCGTCGATCTGGGCCTTGGAATGCAGGCAGCGGACCCACTCGTCGCTGTCACCGAGCTGCTTGAGCGCAATGTCGCCCATGCGGGTCATGATCCGCATGTTCAGCACGACATAGATACTGTCGGAAAGTTCAACACCGATCTTGGACAGCGGTGAACCAGCCGGGCCCATGATGTAGGGAATGACATACATGGTGCGGCCCTTCATGGATCCGTCGAACAGACCGCGCAGTTTGGCGTACATTTCATTCGGGTCCATCCAGTTGTTGGTCGGTCCGGCGTCTTCTTTCTTGCTGGTGCAGATGAAGGTACGGTGTTCGACGCGAGCGACATCGTTCAGGGCAGTCCGATGATATACACAACCCGGCAGGGCCTTCTGGTCCAGCTGAATCAGCTCTCCCGAAGCAAATGCCTCCGCTTCCAGGCGCTCTCTTTCTGCTTGCGAACCGTCAATCCAGACGATCTGGTCCGGTTTCGTCAGCTTCGCCATCTCTTCAACCCACTTGATGACTGACTGATTGGTACATTTCATGACAATACCTTCCTTTCATGCCTCGGAGGAGGCTTGTGATTATGTTGACACGATTTTGCAAGTTACGACGCGGTTACTTGCATATTTGTCCGTTGACTTCATCATCACGATCCAAATTGTGCCAACATAATCTTAGCACATGAAAGGTCAATTTGGGAAGTCTGAAATGCATAAAACTTGTCAAATAATGCGCGATTTATCACGATAAATGATGGTAAAGATCGACAAATTGCTCAGGACTCAGCATTTCGGCGCGAATGTCGGCTGCAAGGCCGCAAGTCGCCAGCCATTGCAGCAGCTTCTTTTGACGTTCGGATGCCCATCCGGCGGTTTTTAAGCTGTTCATTAACGTTTTTCGCCGTTGGGTAAAGCAGTTTTCCAGAAAGCGATGGAAGTCCGGCCAGGCATCAATTTGCATCCGTCGATCGGTATTTATGCGGATTACGCAAGAGTCCACCCCCGGTCGCGGATAAAACGAGGCAGCTGGAACAACCATTTCCCGGCTGGCCCGGCCATAGCAGGCAACCAGGATCGCCAGCGGTCCGTACTGCTTGCCGCCCGGCGCAGCCAGCACCCTGCCGGCAGCCTCCCTCTGGATCATCAGAACCACAGTCTGGCAAGTCGGCAGCTCGCACAGGATCTTAACCATCAAGGGAGTGGTGATGTAATAAGGCAAATTGGCCACCAGCTTAACCGAACCGCTCCAGCCGTCGGTCAGGTCAGGCAGATGAATCGACAAGGCATCGGCCTGCCGGATCAGGCAATTGGTCAATCCGTCCAGATTATGAGTCAGGGCCGGCATGACATGGCGATCGATTTCCAGGGCCACGATCCGGCCGGCCCGGTGCGCCAGTTCGCGGGTCAGGCTGCCGATGCCGGGTCCGATCTCAATCACCAGGTCCTGCCCGGACAAGTCCGCCAGATCGCAGATCCGGCTGATCGCCAGATCATCGGTCAGGAAGTTCTGGCCCAATGAGCGGGTGGGCTGAATATTGAACCGGTTTAGCAAAGCCAGGGTGTCCTGTCTGCTCATCTCATCATGTCCGCCATTTCCATGCTGCTATCCTCAAGGAACATCCAGAATATAGACGCGCGCATACATGCGACCGAAGCTGGCAACACCGGCGCGGATTTCGCCGGCATCGAAGCAGGCGTCGATCAAGTCGGGGTTGCTCTTGACACCGTGCACATCGGCGACGACGCCCAAGCCATATCCTTCGATGAAAACGATCGTACCCATCGGCAACAGCGAACTGATATAGGATCCGCTGCCGGACTTGATGCCGTACGTGGCGACCAGACCGCGCTGGGCCGCTACGCCGCTTAAGGTGTTGTGGTTGACCGCCGGCGAATGGCAGCCCTTCTGCAGGCAGCAGTCCAGGCCGTCATACATGGTCACCGTCCGCTTCTTCATTGCCGTATATTTAAAAGTATGCCCATCCACAGTCAGCGTACCGTTGCTGTTATCGCGGAATGCCGCATAGGTGCGGTTGCCATCGGCATGCAGCAGGCCGCTGATCTTGCTGAGGCTGTTCAGCACCGTGGTACCGACGGTCCGGCGGTTGATCGGATAATAGACGATCCGGACTTTTGTGCCTTGGCTGATGACGCGCTGGATTGGTTCGCGCACAATCTCGATTCCGGTTTGCTCCGTATTGATTAAAATCCCGTTTTCATATGTCTCTTCGTATACCAGTGCTCTTTCGCCTTCCTGCCCGGCCTCCCTGACCACCGATTTGCCGATGTATATCGTCGGGTCGTCCACAGTAATGGTGCTGAACGGTATTGGTTCATAGACGCGGGCTATCCGCTTGTCGACATTGACATAGGTCAAGGCCAGTTCATCCTGGTCCGCAGGATCGGGCTTGCTGTTGACGATCCGGCTGCCATCGCTGAGATCCAGGTCGGAAAAACCCGAGCGTGACATCAATTCGCCCATGGAGCTTAAACGGCCGGCCGTATTGACGGCAAATCCGCTCCAATTCAATG
>JAEXPB010000421.1 GCA_023438965.1 Bacillota bacterium
GACCAATACGGTCCGCTCAGTCCATTTCATCAAGCATCAACCTCCCTGCCCGATCCGGTGACGATACGCCGGATGTAAGCCAGATTCTGCCGGGTATTTTCCATTAAAGGCGCGACATGGGTCTCGATCGTCAGGTCGACCGCCGGCAGATCCCGCCACAGCTCGGTCAGTTGGCCGGCCCAGTCGACGTCACCGCAACCGAGCGGCGCCCAGGCATGCCGGCCACCCTCCCGGCGGACATCCTTGATATGGACGTTGGCGATGTAGGGTTGCATGGATGAATAACCGTCGGTGTACTGCGCCGCACCGGCGTCGAGGAAATTGCCCGGATCCCAGTTCAGCCGCAGGCCGCTGCCGGCCAGGTCCCGGTGCAGCCGGAGGATGTTGGGCGCCGTATCGTTCCACCAGCCCCGCTCATTCTCGGCGCACAGGATGATGCCGCGCCGGCGGGCTTCTTCGGCCCGGCTGCCCAACTCGGACAGCACCCGCTGGTAATCGGCGGGCTGATCGAGCGGACTGCGGCGAACCGCGAAGGTGATCACCTTCGGGACCTGCCATTCTTCGGCCAGATCCAGGGTCTGCCGGAGGATATCAGCCTGGCGGGTGAATTCATCATCCTGCAGGGTGCATTTGTAGGTTCCCGGCGAGAGGGCGGTAATCCGAATGTTGTTGGCGCGGGTGAAATCCCGGATCCAGGCCAGTTCGGCCGGCTCCAGAAACGGCACCCGGCGTGAACCGGCCATCCGGAGCTCCACCTGGCGGAGCCCGAGTTCGATCACGGTCCGGAAGGCCAGCTGGTAGTCCGGGCTGATCTCGTCGGTCACGACGCCGAGGGGCATGCCGGTCACCGCGGCGGCCATTCAGGCACCCACCCGGTTACGGCGGGCCTGGATGGCCAGGTAAGCCGCCATAATCACAAAGCCGGTGCTGGCCGTCGTCAGCGAGAAACGCAGCAAACCGGGCGTGCCGAACGTATCCAGCAGGCTGCCGCCGATCAGGCTGGCCAACATCAGACCCAGCCCGCTGGGCACGATCCGGATCAGGGACTGGCCCTTGACGACATCGTCCGGATCGACGACCTGGTTGATGTAGAAGACTTCGGACGGGATCATGATCGAACCGGCGATCAGCTCGATGAGCAGGAAGCCCATGACGGCGGTCGGACTCCAGGCGATATTCAGGAGCACCTGGCGGACAACCATGATGAAGTAGCTGAAGACCAGCAGGCGCCGCACGCCGAAGTACTTGACCACCCGACCGTAGATCAGCGACATCGGGAACTGGCAGGCGACCTGGATGAACATGGCCAGGCCGACGTCCTCCTTGCGGCCGCCGACATTGGTCAGAATGTTGACCATGTACTGGTAGATGGTGTTGTTGGCCATGTAGATGCCGGTCGAGGAAACCAGGTAAACCATCAGCGGCACGCTGCCGGTGATGATTTTCCAATAGGATTTCTGCCGGCCGGTGGTGGGACGAATCCGCTCGGACGCGCCGGCGGCCGGTCCGGGGTAATTCCGGAACGGCAGGACGATCAGGAATTCCATAACCAGCAAAACACCATGGGCGATCAGGACCGTGTCATTGCCATAATTGCGGACCAGCCAGGCCAGGGGCAGGCAGACGATGGCGAAAACCAGCGAGCCGGTGCCGCGGGCCAGGCTGTAGTTGAGGCTGTAACCGCCGTTGATGTATTGGATGGCCAGGGCGTCGTTCAGGGCGGCCAGGACGTTCTCCGTGCAGCCAAAAAGCGCGAAGGCCAGGAACGCCAGGGCCAGGCTGGATCCGGAAAAAAGCAGGATCAGGTTGGCGGCGAAAGCCAGGACGATCAGGGCAAGATTGAAGTATTTGATCGGGATGCGCTGCTTGATCTTGTCAACGAACGAGGCAATCTGCGGCTGCATGACGACGCTCGTGCCGGCGCGCGCGGCGATGATCATGCCGATCAGGACGCTGGAGAAGCCGCGGCTCTGCAGGATCACGACCGCATAAACGCTCTGGGCAGCGACATTGGCCCAGTAAATGCCATGGATGCCGATATAGTGGGCGCCCAGCCGCCGGGTATTGACCGGCGGGGCAGCCGGAGCGGATTGGGGAGCTGAAGCAGGAGCCGGAACTGTCGCCGGTTTCGTTTCAGAAGGCATCGAAGACCACCGTTCTGTCCAGCGGCAGACGCTGGCTGTCATGCCGGTCCGGCGACTTGGCCGATCCGGCTTCATAGCCGATCAGCAGGATGTTGATCGGCTCAACAGCGGCCGGGATGTTGAATTCGTCCCGGATTACCTGCGGCTTGAATGAGCAGATCCACAGTGTGGACAGGCCCAGCTCGGTCGCCTGCAGCATCATCTGGGCGGTGACGATGCTGGCGTCGATATCCGCCGAGTCCTTGCCGTCATAGCCGCGTTTCCAGGTCGCAGCATGATCGGCGCAGACGACGATCGCCATAGGTGCGCCGCAGACCTTGGCCCCCTTGGCCAGCTTGGCGAGTCCGCTTTCGTCCCGGATGACCAGCAGGCGCTGCGGCTGGTTGTTGCAGGCGGTCGGTGCCACACGGCCGGCCTCGAGGATGGCCGCCAGGTCCTCACTGCTGACCGGACGGGGCAGATAGCTGCGCGTCGAGTAGCGCGCACGGGCCAGATCCAGAAAAGCCATACCGGTAACCTCCTGACAAAGTGCCGGCCTTGCCGGAAAACAAGGCCGATTGACGGAATGCAAGCCCATTATATGTTATTGCCGGAGCAGCGTAAAGGGCGAGTGCGAGGGGAGGACCATATGGGGGATGAATATAGTGGCCGTCTGAAAGTAATGATATAATGATGAAGCCGATCTTTCTGG
>JAEXPB010000552.1 GCA_023438965.1 Bacillota bacterium
GTTCGACACTATCATCCAGTTTATCGGCTATGCGCGGAATGAAGCCGAATTCACCAAGCTGGTCCAAATAGGTGAGGCACGTTTCCGGGCGCTGAACCAGCTTTATGACGCCTATCAGAGCTATCCGGGCATCAACAATGTCAAGACGATCAATGACCAGGCCGGTCAAAAGCCGGTCCAGGCCGCCCCGGAGTTAATCGATTTGATCAGCAAGTGCCTGACCTGGAACCGGACAATTTCCGACAAGACGAATATCGCCCTCGGCGATGTGATCCTGCTCTGGCAGTCCTACCGGGACAAAGCCCTGGAAGACCCGGCTAAGGCAGCGGCGCCGACTGCCGGCGAATTGGCAGCGGCCCTGGCGCACACCAGCCTGGATTCGATTAGGGTTGATGCCGGAGCCGGCACTGTCTTTTTAAATGATCCGGCGACCCGGCTGGACTTGGGCGCTGTGGCCAAGGGATATGCCACCGAGCTGGTGGCCCAGGAGCTGATCGCTGCCGGTGCCGAATCGATGATCATCAATGCCGGCGGCAGCAATGTCCGGTTGATCGGCCAGCCGCGCGGCAATCGCCCGGCCTGGAATATTGGCCTGCAAAATCCCTATGCCTTGCTGCCTGATCCAATTGCCGCCCCCGGACCGACGCCGGCTGCCGCCAATCCGACGGTACCGAACGAAACCAAGCAGACCGGGCTGACAGTCCAGACCGACAATTCGTCGGCAACCTTTGCCACGCTGAGTGCCAACCGGACCTCGGTGGTAACCAGCGGCGACTATCAACGTTATTATCTGGCCGGCAACACCGTCTACCATCACCTGATCGACCCGGCGGACGGTCAGCCGACCCATTATTACCGGGCGGTCACCGTGGTCACCGCGGACAGCGGTCTGGCCGACTTCCTTTCCACGGCGCTGTTCCTGCTGCCTTATACGGAGAGCCGGGCACTGGTGGAGAAGCTGGGCCAGATTGAAGCAATCTGGGTTTTCCCTGGCGGCCGGGTGGAAATGACCGCTGGACTGATTGGCCAAATTGAGCTATCCTGAATGGAATGTCTTGCTGCCGAGGTGTGAATGTCGCGATTATCATTGACCATGTTTTTGGTCCTGACAGCCATCTTCATCCTGCTCGGATTCATCAGCCCGTTTTTGGCGCCGTTGAATCTGCTGGTGCGCAGCTATGTCGACAGCAAACGCGACATGCGCCTGAGACCGCTGATGATCCTGACCCACCGCTATAATGATGTCCTGTCGCTGTCCGTTCAGCTCATCCTGCTGGCCCTGCTGCTCGGTCTGCTATACGGCGACTGGAAGCGGGCCATGGTGCTGTTGTCCGCCATGTTCATCCAGACCACCGTAGTCAGCTTCTGCAAGCGGCTGTCATCCATAGACCGGCCGCCGCAGCTGATCACCCATGTGGTCATGACCTCCGGATCCTATCCCAGCGGCCACAGCACAGCCAGCCTGACCTTTGCCCTCCTGGTGCCGACCGTGCTGATGCCCTATATACCATTGGGACTGCTGATCACCCTGGCTGTCTACCTGCTCGGGGTGGCCCTGCTGACGGCTTACGGCCGGCTTTACCTGGATGTGCATTGGCTGACGGACATCATCGGCGGCTGGTCGTTGGCCGGAGCAACCTACCTGCTCAGCCTGGCCTTCCTGGCGTAATGACCGGGCCGGGCTGCGGCAGCCGGTCACGGCGGACTTTCGGCAGCCGGATCTTGCTGTTATAATAGATCCACAGGAGATAAGCCATGAAAATAATCATGACAACTTTATTTGGCATCGAGGCCCTGACAGCGGAAGAATTGACCGGCCTCGGCTACGCCAGAGAGAACATCGCGGTCACGGACGGTCAAGTGATGCTGGATGCCGGCGATTTGCCCGGCCAATCTGACCGGACGGTAGCCGCCGCAGCCCGTCTGAATGTTTTTTTGCGGACGGCCGAACGGGTGCTGGTCCAACTGGCGACCTTTCCGGCGGCCGATTTTGACACACTTTTCGATTCAACCCGGGATCTGCCCTGGGAAGAATGGCTGGCACCGGGTATAGCCTTTCACATTAACGGATATTCCCGCAAATCGGCTCTTTTCGGCATTCCGGCTTGCCAGAGCCTGATCAAGAAAGCGATCGTCAGCCGGCTGCTGCGAGTCCGCGGGATGGCCGCCGGCAGCCAGTTGCCGGAGGATCGGACCCGTGGCCTGGTGCGGATCCAGTTCGGCATCGTCAACGACCAGGTCAGCCTGATGGTCGACACATCCGGTGACGGCCTGCATAAAAGGGGCTACCGGCCGCTGATGCATGAAGCGCCGATCAAGGAAACCCTGGCAGCGGCAATGCTGATGGTTTCCCGCTTCCAGCCCTTCAGCGACGAGGCGCTCTTCGACCCTTGCTGCGGATCCGGCACCCTGCCGATTGAGGCCGCTTTGATGGCCGGCCAGGTTGCGCCTGGCCTGAACCGCGCTTTCGCCGGCGAATCCTGGTCGGTCATGGGACTGGCGCCATTCCAGGCTGCCCGTGCCGAGGCCATGGCGGGCATGAATCTTCAGCCGCCGGACCAGCCGTTCATTTTCGGCTCGGACATTTCGCCGCGCGCGGTCGAACTCGCCCAGGCCAATGCCCGGCGGGCCGGCGTCGACCAGCTGATCCGCTTCCGCCCGGGCGATCTGCTGCAGCTCAAGCTGGCGGATCTGACCAAATGGACCGGCTTCAGCCGTCATCTGGTAATCTGCAACCCGCCGTATGGCGAACGGCTGCTCGATGTCCAGCAGGCCGAAGCGATTTATGCCGGCCTGGGGCGCATTTTCCTGGACCGGGGCATGACCCGGCCCGGTATCCGCCTGTCGGTGATCACCTCGCATGAGCAATTCGAGAATATCGTTGGCGGACGGGCTGACAAGCGCCGTAAATTGTATAATGGCATGATCAAATGCACGCTGTTTCACTACTTCAAACAAAGGAGACTGGAAAAATGACTGGCATTATTCTGGCAGCCGGGTACGCGACCCGGCTGTACCCGCTGACCCTCAACAAGGCTAAAGCGCTGCTGGATGTGCATGGACGGCCGATTATCGATTATATCGTCGATGAAATGAACACCCTGCCTGATTTGAACCAGATCATCGTGGTCAGCAACCATCGTTTTTATGAACAATTCACCGAATGGGCTGCCCAACGCCGCCAGGATGCCGACCGAGACAACCTGCCGATCGTTGTGCTGGACGATGGCACAACCAGCGAGCAGGACCGCCTGGGCGCCATTGGCGATATTCAGTTCTGCATCGACAAGATCGGCATCGATGAGGATCTCCTGATCATAGCCGGCGACAATCTGTTTACGTATCGCCTGCGGGACGCCTGGCAGCATTTCCGCAGTCATGGCGATGATATGATCCTGGCCTGCCATCTGCCGCCGGAAGAAGACCTGCACCGCTTTGCGATCGCCGAACTGGACGATCAGGGCATGGTGCTGGATCTGGTTGAGAAACCGGCCGAACCCAAGACCGATATTGCCGTGTTCGCAACCTACTTTTACCGCCGGGACACGGTTCCGCTGATTGGCCGGTATTTGCGCGAAGGCAACAAGCCGGATGCGCCGGGCAACTTCCCGGCCTGGTTATTCCGCCGGAAACCGGTTCGCAGTTACCTGTTCCAGGGGAAGTGCATTGATATTGGCACGCCGGAATCCTACGCGGCGGTGGAAAAAATCTTCCCTGTCCGTCATTGACGAACACTTAAGAAATTCGTGTTATAATAAAAATCGCTTTAAGCCATTAACAGTAGGGTTTTTAGCAAATTGACAAATTTGTGTTCGGTTTTCAGCTGATTATGATGCAGATCGTAACAGAACGTCATACCAGGGGTTTGCAGACACGAAACGGCGGAAAGCCTTGTCCTGCAGTTATACACAGAGTTTTCCACATTATCCACATTTCTTATGCCCGGAGGTGATCACTGTGGATACCCGACATCTTGCCCAAAATGCCCGCTTGGCCGCCCGTCGCATGGCTGTTCTGAACAGCGCAACCAAGAACGCTGCCTTGACAAGGATTGCTGAAGCTCTGGCCGCGGCCGAGTCGCAGCTGCTGGCTGCCAACCAGCTGGACCTGGACCGCAGCTCGGCGGAGGGATTGGCCGCGCCGCTGCTCAAGCGGTTGAAATTCGATGCCCAAAAACTGACCGATGTGATTGACGGACTGCAGAGCCTGACCCGCCTGCCGGATCCGGTCGGCCATACCCAGCTGTCAACCCGCCTCGACAACGGCCTCGATCTGTATCGTGTCAGCTGCCCGATCGGCGTCATCGGCGTCATCTTCGAGTCGCGTCCGGACGCGCTGGTGCAGATATCCGGCCTTTGCTTGAAATCCGGCAATGCCGTGCTCCTGAAGGGCGGCTCGGAAGCGCTGGCCACCAACCGCGCCCTGACTGAAGTGATTGCGTCCGCCGGTCGGGATGCCGGTCTTCCTGACGGCTGGATCAGCCTGCTCGAAACCCGGGCCGACGTCGGTCAGCTCCTGGCGCTGGACCAGGAGGTTGACCTGCTGATTCCCCGCGGTTCAAATGAATTCGTCCGCTACATCATGGACCATACCCGAATCCCGGTGCTGGGTCATGCCGATGGCGTCTGCCATGTGTACATCGATCAGGCCTGTGATCCGGAAATGGCCATCAAACTGGCCATCGACAGCAAAACACAATATGTGGCGGTTTGCAACGCCGCGGAAACCATCCTGCTGCATGAGAAACTGGCTGACAGTCTCCTGCCGCGGCTGGCAACCGCCCTGCAGGCCGCCCATGTCGAGATCCGCGGCTGCGAGCGGATCTGCGCCCGCCTGGGCTGCCAGCCGGTGACGGATTGGCATACGGAGTATCTGGACTATATTGTTTCCCTGAAAATCGTGCCGGACCTGGAGGCGGCGATAGAGCACATCAACCGCTACGGTTCCGGCCATACGGAAGCCATCGTCACCGGTGACGAGGACGCCGCCCGGCATTTTCTGCGGGAGGTGGACGCCGGCAATGTCTTCTGGAACTGTTCAACCCGCTTCAGCGACGGGTTCCGCTATGGCTTTGGCGCGGAAGTGGGAATCAGCACCAGCAAGATCCATGCGCGCGGACCGGTCGGCCTGGAAGGCCTGATGACCTACCAGTACCGACTGCTGGGGCACGGGCAGACGGTCGCCGATTATGCTGCGGGGACCAGCCATTTCCGGCATGAGGCAATCGGGAAGGATTATCCGCTGTCCTGATCGGCCGGGCTGCGAGCTTCAAGACAATACAGGCGGCTGCCCGGACGCGGTGGATGTAAACTTGTCGATCCGGCTCCATTAGTGGTACAATAGGCCAAGATAATGTACATGGTGCGCGGCACCGGAGGGAGAGACCTGATGAAAATCGCATTTGGCAGCGCCCATGCCGGCA
>JAEXPB010000555.1 GCA_023438965.1 Bacillota bacterium
ACCATCATTATTTTGTTAATTTTCCGGGTCGGCAATCTGATGAATGTCGGTTTCGAGCAGATTTTCGTGATGAGCAATTCCATTGTCGGCGAAGTCGCCGAAGTTCTGGACACCTATGTTTATAAAGTTGGCATGCTGCAGCAGCAGTACTCGCTCGCTACGGCGGGTGGCGTTTTCAAGGCGGTCATCTGCCTGACGCTGGTCGTCTTGACCAACAAGCTATCCAACCGGATTGAACCGAACAGCGGCATCCTGTAAACCGCGAAGAATCATATCGAAGAGGCGTGTATGAAAAGAGGTAAACTCGAACAAACCGGAATTTATCTGGTGTATGTGGTCTTGATCCTGGTTGCTTTCTCGACGCTTTATCCGTTTATTTATGTGATCATGTATTCGCTCAGCGATTCCAAGGCAGCCATGAGCGGCGGTCTGTTCCTGTGGCCCAAGAGTCTCAATTTAGATGCCTTCGTTTCGATTGCCAAGACTCCCTTGATGTACAAAAGTTATATCAACACTTTGTATATTACAGTTGTCGGCACCGGTTTGAGCATTATCGCTACTGCTTTGACTGCCTACCCGCTATCCATAGACTATTTCGTAGGCAGAAAAGCGATCTCATTGCTGATCTACTTTACCATGCTCTTTTCCGGCGGCATGATCCCAACCTATCTGCTGGTCAGGGATCTGAACCTGATCGACACCCGCTGGTCGCTGATACTGCCCGTGCTGATCAGCGGCTATAACCTGTTCATCATGCGCAATTTTTTCCAGACCATTCCGGCCAGCCTGCGCGAATCCGCCTGTATCGACGGCGCTTCCGACTTCAAGATTTTCCTGAAGATCATCATTCCAGTTTCGCTGCCCGCGTTTGCTGTCCAGGTCATGTTCTATGGCGTCGGCTATTGGAACACGTTTTTTGAAAGTCTGATGTACATCAACGACACCACCAAGCAAACCCTGCAGGTTTATTTGCGCACGCTGATCAACATCAGCGCCTTCGGCAGCTATGATTCGGTCAGTGACCGGATCAGCGGCAGCGTCTTGACCGAAGAAACCATGAAAATGGCTTCCATCGCGGCTTCGGTCATACCAATCATCCTGGTTTACCCCTGGTTGCAGAAATATTACATCAAAGGCATGATCGTCGGCGCGATCAAGGGGTAGCTATAATCTGCGGATGATACCGGTCTGGTGTTATCCGCAGTCCGGGCAGGTTGTCAATCGCCAGCCAGCTGATCCACAGCGGCCGCGCTGGCGAGTTTATTTACTGCGGCCCTGCGGCCGAGATACAGGTAACCAGGAAGGAGGTTCGCTGAATCTTGCATCTGGAAAAAAAGATGAAACTTGAAGGAGGAAGTATGAAAAAGTCAATTTCGTTAATGGTCATCATGGCTTTGGTCCTGGCCCTCGCAGCTTGCTCGCCAAGTACGGGCACCACGCTCCAGACGACTGCCGGTACGGCTGCGCCGACAACCGCCGGCACGACCACCAAGGCGCCCCGCCGGACGATCACCAGCCTGCACACCGAAAACACCGCGCTGGTCGAGAAACCCAAGATCGTCCTCGAAGCCTGCGAACGGCTGAACATTGACTGGAAGCCGACGGTTGTCGGCACCGCGGATTACATGACTAAACTCAACGCCCTGATTGCCGCCAAAACCGTGCCGGACCTTTTCGGCTTCGACATCACCAATGGCGGCAAATACAAGAGCAACGGGCTGATCATCGCCCTGGACGAATTGCTGAACAAATATGGCGCGGACATCAAGGCCAATCGTCAAGCCTACCTGAGCGGCGGTTTGAACAACGACGGCAAGGTCTGGGGGATTCCGACGCCGCCAGGCTACCCGATGATGATCTGCATCCGCACGGATTGGCTGAAGAACCTGAACCTGGCCGTCCCGACCGATACCGAGAGCTTTTACAACGTCATGAAGGCTTTCACGAAAAACGATCCGAACAAAAATGGCAAGGACGATACCCTGGGGCTGACGATCCTGATGGACGGTTTTGGCACCTTCGAAGGAATTTTCAGCGCTTTTGGCTTCTCCAATCAAGCGCCGATCGTTCTGAACGGCGTTGTCACCTCCTTCATCAAGCACCCGAATTTCCTGAAGTCGATCGAATACCTCCGCCGGCTGTATTCTGAAGGTCTGATGGAGCCGGACTTCGTCTCGATCCCTCAGATGAAAGCCTGGGAAAAGCTCTGGACCGGAGTCACCGGCGCAACCTGCTGGTCGCCGGTCGGTCCGTTGAACAATTGGCTGGCTCGCTATACGGAAACCGTCAAGCCGGAAATGACCGCCATTATTCTTAAGGGATCCGATGGCAAGGCCGGCGTTTACAATCGGCTTTCTTCCAGTTATTATGGCATCAGCTCGACCTGCAAGTATCCGGAAGAAGCAATGCGCCTGGCCAACTATTTCTCCACGCCGGCCGGTGATGAATTGCTTTATCTGGGCGTCGAGGGCACGCATTTTGCCTGGGATGATAAAGCGAACGGCAAATTCCACTACCTGGATCCGTATAAGACAGATATCGCCCTGCAGCGTGCCGATGGCGGTTTCATCATGTGGAGTACTTTCCGCCGGATTAACGACAATACCGAAATCAAAACGCTGACCGCTTCAACCCAGGCCGCCCTGAAACTGGCGGTGGATAATCCGCTAGCTACTGGAGCCATCGTGCTCAAGCCAGCCATCGAGGCTGAATTGGGCACAACTCTGACCGACATTGAAAAGGAATGCGTTTCCAGCCTGATTGTCTCCAAAGGCAATCTCAATTCCGAATTGGCAGCCTTGATCACCAAATGGGAAAAAGAGGGTGGAACGACCTGGGAAAAGCAGGCAACAGAAATCTATAAATCAGAGAACAAGAAATAAGTTCACTCCTGCTTGATTCGCGCACAATGTCAACTGACTCCCTCAGTCCAGCGCCGGGCTGCGGGAGTTTTTTTACCAAGCTGATCCGGTTTTGGATGATTAAATGCTCCGGGGTCCGTGCTGCGGCAGACAGGCCGCCAATGCGATAATATTGTGTAATCATTGCCTGAATTCGTGCATTTACTAACCAATGATAGTTATATAACCTATGATTATATCGTACACATCAAGGAGGTAACCAATAATGAAGTATGTCGAGGAACCCCAGCGAAAAATTGAAGTAATTGAAGAAGTTGATGTCTGTGTCGTCGGCGGCGGACCCGGCGGCATGCCAGCCGCTATTGCGGCGGCCAAACTCGGCCTGAATGTTCTGGTTGTCGAAATCTACGGCTTTTTTGGCGGTCTGGCCACGACGGGACTGATGGGTCCGATTTTTGGCTATGCCTCATCAGGCATGGACGGCCGGCCGCTGATCTTGGGCGGCATCCCGGTCGATTTGGTCCGGCGGTTGCAGAAAGTCGGCGGCGCACCCGACGATGCCCTCTTGAAGTGGTGGGCGGTTCGCTTCGATCCGGAAATGTACAAGCATGTCTGTGACTGGATGGTCAACGATTCCGGCGCACACACGCTCTTTCACAGTTATGCGTCCAACGTGGTGATGGATGGCGACCGGATTGACGCGTTGATCGTCGAGTCCAAGTCAGGCCGCAAGGCCATTCGGGCCAAGGTTTTCATCGATGCCACCGGTGACGGCGACTTGGCCTATTGGGCCGGCGAAGACTACACCAAGGGACGCCAGGCGGACGGACTGACCCAGCCGATGGGTACGAAATTCATCATCGGCGGCGTGGATCCGAATGCCAAGGACTTGCAGCCGCTCTATCAGGAACTGGTCTGGAATGCCATCGCCCGGGGTGAACTGGACTGCTACCATCCGGTCTACGGTGAAGTCAGCGACCAGGGCGTCACCTTGCGCAGCGATGAGCGCACACCGACTATGACCCGTTTCAAGGGTGATGCGACGAACGTCCGGGAACTGACAGCCGCCGAATTCAAGATCCGGCGGGACAGTTTTAACATCGTGGAATACTACAAGAAGAATGTACCTGGTTTTGAAAATGCTTTCCTGCGCTTCACTCCGCCGCATGTTGGCATTCGGGAAACCCGGCAAATCGGCGGACTCGACACGCTGCGCCGCGAGGATGTCGCCGAATACCGCAAACAGCCGGAAAGCACGATAGCCCGCGGCTGCTGGTTCTTCGACATTCACTGCCCGCGGGGCAAGCATGGCTCCAATGCCAGGGAGAGCGGGCTCTGCAGCCGGGAATGCCGCATTCAGCCGGACTGCTACATGCGGCTCAAGTACAACGATCAGCTGCTGGAAACGCCGCAATTCAAGATGACCGATTATTATGATATTCCCTATGGGACGCTGGTGCCCCGGAAAACCAGGAATTTGCTGGTGTCCGGCCGCTGCATCTCCGCAGACCATTATGCCATGTCCTCGGCGCGGGTCATCGCCACTTGCCTGGCCATCGGCGAGGCAGCCGGTACGGCGGCCTATGTCGCCCTGGACAGCAACAAGGATCTCAGCGACGTGAATGTGGCCAAAGTGCAGTGCATCCTGCGCAACAACGGCGTACCGCTGGGCAACGATTGACCGGCAGAACGATCATTGCCATTCTGGTTTCTGAGACCAAGGCTGTTTGCTTAAAAATGCGCCCTCTTGCCGGATAATAACCGGCAAGAGGGTGCATTTTATTCCTTATCGCTTATTCCCAGGGATTCGGCACGAACGAGCCGCCGCGGCACCATTTCAAATAGTTGAGCGCATGCAGCTGGCCGGTCATTTCCCAGTCGCGGAAGAACAGCGGATCATGGTAACCCTCGATGCTGACCGCCCCGCTGTAACCGGATTGCTGCAGGATGGTGAAGATCTGCCGCCAATCGGTCTGGCCCAGGCCCGGGAAGCGGCTGTCGACAAATGGCGCCGGGCCCAGGATGCCCTGCTGGTCCAGGATGTCGCGGTAGATTGTCGCGTCTTTGCCGTGCAGGTGGACGATCCGGCCGATCCACTGGCGCAGGTTGGCAATCGGTTCCACCAGCTGGCAGAGCTGGTGGGCCGGCTCCCATTCCAGTCCGAGCGCCGGACTGGGCACCTCGTTGAACATCATGGCCCAGGCACGGCTGTTGAAGCCGATATTGCAGGTCGCCTTCTGCCAGGTGCCGCCCATCGGGCAGTTCTCGATCGCGATCCGGACGCCGCGGTCCTCTGCCCGGCGCGCCAGTTCGCCGAATACGGCGCGGAAGCGCGGCATGGCGGCGTCCACGGATTCGCCGGTCAAGCCGCCGGCGAAAGTTGAGACAACGTTGGTGCCAAAGCGCGCGGCCAGGTCGATGCAGCGTTCCAGGCCCTGGCGATGCGACTCGTCGCTCAGCGCGTTGCAGTAATAGCCCAGCGCCGAGATGCGGATATCCTGCCCTTCGAGCAGAATCTTGACCTGATCAGCCAATTTCTCCAGGTCCGCGCCTCCGAAGGACATATGGAAATTAATAGAGAAGCTTTCGAAGCCCTGGTTCAGCAAACCGGGCGCCCAAGCGGTGAAATGACCGCCGGGGATGCAAGTGCCGACACGAATTTGTTGCATGATACTGTTCCTGATTCAGGCCGGCCGGGGCTGGCCTGAGATGATCCTTTCCTTGATTTGCCGGTCGGCGGTGCCGTCCGGGGTTCTTTCATGATAGCGAATCCGATCGATTTTGCCAAGATTTTCAGTAAATTTTCACTAATTTACATTATCCCAGGTATGCCGGATGCTTATTTAAACCGTAGCAGAAGGCCTGGCCCAACGGACGCCTAAAAGAGTGCGCTCAGGGAATCCTTCTCATGAATGATTTTGACCGCTTTGGCAAAAAGCTCGGTGACCGTGATCAGCTTGATCTTCGGGCAGTCGGCAACCGCCGGGTTGTCGACGGTATCGGTACTCACCAGCAGCTCGATCGGGCTCTCATTCAATGCGGCGATGCCCCGCGGTGACAGAAGCTCATGTGAGGTGAAGGCCAGAATCCGTCTGGCGCCGTTGTTCTGCAATGTTTTGGCAATCTCGATCAGCGTGCCGCAGCTGATCGTGAAATCATCGACGATCACGGCGGTCTTGCCCCGGACATCGCCGATCAGGCCAAGGATCTCGGCGCATTCGTCATGATACTGCCGCTGCTTGTTGCCGATGGCCAACGGGACGCAGAGCATGTTGGCGTAATAGCGGGCATTCTTGGCGAAGCCCTCATCGGGGGAGACAATCACGAAATCCTCCAGCTGCAGGGATCGGATATAGTCGCAAAAAATGTTGGCCGCGTAGAGATGGTCGACCGGCTGCCGGAAGAAGCCCTGAATCTGCGGGCTGTGCAGGTCCATGGTAACCACGCGGTCAATGCCGGCGATTTCCAGGCAATCGGCGCAAACCCGGGCCCGGATGGAAACGCGCGGTTCATCTTTCTTGTCTGCCTTGGCATAGCTGAAGTAGGGAATGATCGCTGTCACTGAATTAGTGCCGGAACGGCGAAAAGCGTCGATCCAGAACAGCAGCTCCATGAACTGGTTGTTCGGATCCAGGCCGATGGTCTGGACGACATAGACATCCTTGCCGCGAACCTTCTCATCGATCTTGACATAGGTGTTGCCTTCGGAAAATCGGATCGTTTTGCCTTGCCCGACCGGAACATTCAGGTATTGGCACATTCGGGCCGTAAATGTCGTGCTGGCGCTGCCGGCGAAAATCTTGATCTCGGAATCATTGCGCATGCGGATCGCCTCCGTTCGTCTGGCCGCCGCTGGCCATGTGGAAAACTCGCCTGATCACCGCATTGAGGTTCCTGTGTTTTAATTATACAGGATTTTCCGGCCGTCGCGCAGCCGGTGCCCCATCCAGGCCAGGCTTTTTCGTCAATCTCGCCGGCGGACAGGATGCCGGGACCATTTTCTCCGAATAATGCAAGTCCGGGATAGAATCGTGCATTTCATTGCCCGCGGCAGGATAGTAAGATGAGAAGGAAAATACCAGGCTGCCCGTTGCCCTGCGCCTGATCAGGACGCCGGTCGGCAGCCGTCCGGAGGTAACCATGATCAATCCTGATAACGCCTGGTTCCGGGAACTAAAATTCGGTCTGATGGTGCATTGGGGGCTTTACTGCCTGCCAGCCGGCGAATGGCGGGGCCAACGCATGGATTATATCGGCGAATGGCTCCAGTCCCGCTTTCGGATTCCCAACACCGAGTATCACCAGCTGGTCCGGGCCTTCAACCCAATCCTGTTCAACGCGGACGACTGGGTCCGGCTGGCCGAGGAAGCCGGCATGAAATACATGGTCGTCACCGCCAAGCATCATGAAGGCTTCGCGATGTACCGTTCACAGACCGATCGTTTTAACATCGTGGACGCGACGCCCTTCGGCCGCGACGTAATCGGTGAACTGGCCGATGCCTGCGCCCGCCGCGGCATGAAGCTGGGGCTCTATTATTCGCAGGATCTTGACTGGAGCGATCCGGATGGCGGCGGTTACACGCGGCCGCACGACAACTGCGGCATGAGCTGGACCAATGACTGGGATTTCCCGGATAACAGCCGGAAAAACTACACGCTGTGCTATGAACGCAAAATCAAGCCCCAGGTGCAGGAGATCCTCACCCAATATGGCGACTTGTGTCTGATCTGGTTCGATACGCCACGGACAATCGCCCCCGAACAGAGCCGCGAGCTGGTCGAGATGGTGCACCGCTATCAACCTGGCTGCCTGGTGAATTCCCGGGTTGGCCATAACATGGGCGATTACCGGTCGATGGGCGACAACCAGATCCCTGATCACTACATGCTGGACGAACTGGTGGAGACGCCGGCAACCCTGAACGACACCTGGGGTTACAAGTCCTTCGACAACAATTGGAAAAACGCTGACCGGGTGCTTGAACTGAAACAGCACCTGAACGATCGCGGCATCAATTATCTGCTCAATGT
>JAEXPB010000558.1 GCA_023438965.1 Bacillota bacterium
TTTGAGCACCGTATCGGCCGGATATTGCCGGACAGGCTGATCATCGAGGCCGATTGACAGGATGCCCCTCAGGACGGTCATATAAACGGTCGAATTGGCGAAATGCTCCGGCAGTCCTTCATCCTGGCCGAAAATCATATGCATGTAATGTAGATTCTCGTCGCCGATGACTTTCTCGACCGTCTTTTCCGTGCGGCGGGTCAGCTGGAAAATTTGTTCCACCATGTTTTGTTCCTCCTCGAGTTAATATTTCAAGTTGTTTGGTCTTCGATCCGGCCATACCGGATCGCCTGGCGGGGGCAGGCCAGCCGGCAGTCCTGGCATTGATGGCAAAGCAGCGGATTGATCTGCGCCCGATGGTTCTCGTTGTCTATGGTAATCGCCCATGACGGGCATTGTTCCGCGCAAATCCGGCAGCCCGTGCAGCGGGTGCGGTCAACCTGATGTGACCGGCGGGCGACGCGGGCGGCCAATTTCTGCAGTGCGCCGAACGGACACAGGGATTCATGGAAAACAGCCGGCGGATAGCGTAAAGTGACCAGCACGGCCAGGACCAGCAGGATGGGCAGGATGGGCAAATTCACGGACCAGATCCGCCGGGCCAGCAAGGTAGCCGCCACGCTGAATACCAGGAGGACCCAGGCTGGCCGGCTGGAGTTCAGCCAGCGCGGGACCAGAGCGGTTTGGATTTTTAGCCTGCCGGCTAGCCAGGCGGTCGGAATCATAACTGTATTCATCGGACAGACGTATCCGCAGTAGAAACGGCCAAATAAAAAGGCAGTCAGCAAGCTCAGCGCAAAGACTGCCAGCCAGGCCACCATGCGGCTGCTGGCCAGCGCCAGAAAGAATACTCCCAAGCTAAATAGCCGGACAGCTGTGATGGCGATTTTCATCCAGGATTTTTTCGTCTGGATAGTCATGGCATCCTCCTGATTGAATGGCCGGCCGGGGGTTGACCTGAACGGCACCATGCTTGACCTGCCCTGATTATGACCCTAAAATGATACCGATGGCGTTACCAAGGTCACACTCGGCGGCAGAACCCGGAGGATTGACTCATGCTTAAGGGCGCAGAAATCGCTTCAGGAATATCCTCAGTGAACGTATTGATCGGTGAATCCATTCCGTTACAGCCATTGGCGCCGGAGGTGGTCTGGATGCACATCCGCAGCGGCCAGTTCCGGATCACGAACTATCCTCAGGATCACCTGATTCATGGCGAAGGTGAGCGCTGCCAGCAGATCGAGATCATCCTGGACGGCGAGATTGCGATCGAACGTATCGATGCGGCCGGCAATCTGCTGACCGTCGCCCAATGCCGCCGTCACGAGCTGCTCGGCGGTAACTTGATTTTTGCTTCCCATCCGCATTATCCGATGACCCTCACGACCATTCGGCCAACCGTACTGCTGGCCATCCGGCCGAAGCTTCTTTTCGACCTCTTGAGCCAGAATCCGGACTTTTTGCGCCTTTATCTGCAATTGGTTGCCAATCACGCTTATCTGCTGGGCGATAAAATCCGCCATTATGTCCAGAAAACGATCCGGGAAAGCCTGGTCGCTTTTCTCCGTCAGGCTTACGATCAGCAACAAACCAATCCGATCCGTCTCGGCTTGAGCAAAACGCAGTTAGCCGACCGCATTGGTGTCCAACGGACTTCGGTCTCCCGTGAATTGGCCAAAATGCGGCAAGCCGGCTGGCTGGATTATGACCGAGACAGCGTCACAATCCGGGATTTCCGGCTTTTCCGGGATCAGCTGCCTTAGCGCCTGGCAGACCGCCAGCCGCTTCTTCTGCCGCAAAATCGATCATTTCCAGCAACATGGGAACCGGCAGGGCGCCGACGAATTCCGTCCGTCCGTTGATAATCGTCTTCGGTACGCTGCTGACATTGTGCTGGAGCGCCAGATGGACGAACATCGCCGTCTCGATCATTTCGGCACGGATCCTCGGATTCTCCAGCGCCAGGAGATTAGCCGCCATCACCGCCTCCGGACAGTTCGGACAAGCCAGCGACACATAGACCTGCAGCAGGACATCCTGGTTGATGCGATCAATCCGCGCGCGAAGGTCCGGTGGGATAGTCTCGCGCCGGCCGGCGGCAGCCAGAATCGCCGACAGGAAAGAATTGATTTCATAACCGGCGGGGATGCCGTAGAAGCGCAGGCGCAGATCCTGCCCGGCTTGGTCCAGCAGCAGAATAGCCGGCACTTTGTCCACCCCGAAGCGGTCGGCGATCACCTGGTCGGCAACCAGCTCGTAAACCGCCAGGGACAGCTTGCTGCTCAAGCCCGTCAGCTCTTCGACAAATTGGCGGGCTTCCCGACAGAATTGGCACTCGAATTCCTGGGTGAACAGGACGATGCGGACGGGATCCGTCATCTGGTCTAATACACCGCGTAATTTCTGGCTGACTTCCGCATTAAAAAGAGCCATCGGTCATACCTCCGTTTCTGGTTCATCCTGCCGGTTCAGCAGGTAGTCGCTGATCGCCAGCGCAGCTTTGGCGCCTTCGCCGCAAGCGATGATGATCTGCTTGTAGGGGACGTCGGTCACGTCGCCAGCCGCATAAATGCCGGGACAACTGGTACGGCAGATACTGTCGGCCTGGATCTCGCCCAGCCCGTTCATGGCGACGACCCCCTGCGCAAAGGCGCTGTTCGGGATCAGGCCGATCTGGATGAACACGCCGTCTGTATCCTGCTGGCGCAACTCACCGTTGCGGCGATTCAGCAAGGTTACGCCGCGGACCTGATTGGCGCCATGAATCTCGGTCACCTGATGTTCGTAAAGATAGTCGACATTGGTAAATCCGGTCAGTTTGTCGAGCAGGATTTTATCCGCAGTCAGGTGATCCCGGCGATGCACCAGGATTACCCGATTGGCTACCCGGGCGAGGTCGATGGCCGCTTGCACGCCGGAATTGCCGCCGCCGATCACCAGTACCCGCCGACCGGCAAACAACGGCGCGTCGCAGATCGCGCAATAGGCGACGCCGCGTCCGACAAAGGCCAGCTCGCCGGGGATGTCCAGCCGCCGCGGCTGCTTGCCGGTAGCCAGGAGCAGTGTCCGGCTGCGGAAAACCCGGCCGTCAGCCAGGATGACCTGCTTGGCCGGCCCATCGGCGATCGCCTGCACTTCGTCATGTTCTTCGAAGGCGATGCCGAATTGGCCCACTTGATCACGGAATTTATCGACCAGTTCGCGGCCGTTGATGAAGCGATAACCGAGATAATTCTCAATGCCAGCGGTTTCAGACATTTGACCGCCGACCTGACGGGTGATCAAACCAGTCGCAAGGCCTTTACGCAGGCAGTAGACCGCCGCCGTCAGGCCGGCCGGTCCGCCGCCAAGAATGAGCACATCATAAAGCGTCTGGCTGTCCAAAGCCCGGAAATGCGTGTCGGTGGCAAACAGGCTGCTGCTCAGGTTGAATTCAAACGGCATCGGATTCACCCCCATGGCAGATATTGTTGACCGATCTGAGCTTTCCTTGTAGCCGCACACGGCATGTGACCTGTAT
>JAEXPB010000560.1 GCA_023438965.1 Bacillota bacterium
TGCAGCCATGGCACGGCGCAGGGCTTCAGCTTCTTTTTCCCGGCGGATGGCGTTCGAAGCGGCGATGGCGGCCTTGGCTTCGTTTTCACCCTGGATAGCGGTCGAGTCGGCAGCGGCAACCTGGATGCGCTGGTCGCGGTGGGCGTTGGCCTGGCCGATCTCACCGTCACGGACCTTCTCAGCCACGGATTTCTTGGCGTCGTTGATTGCCTTGGCGGCGGCTTCTTTACCGAGGGCCTCGATATAACCGGATTCGTCGTTGATGTCGGTGACGTTGACGTTGATCAGGCGCAGGCCGATCTTCTTCAGTTCAGTCTCGACGTTGCGGGAGACGGCTTCCAGGAATTTGTCGCGGTCGGTGTTGATTTCCTCGATGTCCATTGTGGCGATGATCAGACGCAGCTGGCCGAAGATGATGTCCTTGGCCAGTTCCTGGATTTCCGGCAGTTTCAGGCCCAGCAAACGCTCGGCGGCATTTTGCATGATGCCCTGCTCGGTCGAGATGCCGACGGTGAAACGGGACGGCACGTCGATACGGATATTCTGGCGGGACAGGGCATTGGTCAGGTCGACGCTGATCGAGATCGGGGTCAGATCCAGGTAATCGAAAGACTGGATGACCGGCCAGATGAACGAGGCGCCACCGTGGACGCAGCGGGCGGAGCGGCTGGTGCCGTCGGCATTGTTGCCGACTTTACCGTAGATGACCATGATCTTGTCCGACGGGCACTTGCGATAACGGGACAAGAGGACCAGAAAGAGCATAAAGGCGACGAGGACGGCCACCACGACAAGCATGATGGCAGCTGGGGTCAGGGCAGCGGCGATGATGGACATTGACATTGTTTTCACCTGTTCCTTTCAAATTGCTTTTTACTTGATGTTGTTGATCTGTTAATTTTACGGCCAGCGGGAATTCAGGTCAGCCGGCGGACCAGCAGACGGTCGCCGCGCCGGGCAACCACTTTAATCTGCGCGCCGGTTTCAATGCCGGCAGCGTCATCAGTCACGGCGTCGATCTCGAGCGAGCTTTCCTGGACAATGACCGTGCCCTTGCCATAGCCTTTCAAGCCGCCGGGGATGCGCAGGGAGACTTCGCCGGTCAGGCCAATCGCATTGCCGATATCGATATTTCCGGCGCTCTGCAGCTTGAGCATCTGACCCAGCAGCCAGGCTACCAGCAGCAGGGACAATGCGCCGGCAATCAGGGCGAGCACTCCGGCCAGCAACGGCATCAGGCCCAGGTCGATCAGGGCAATGCCCGCCCAGCCGCCGATGGCGAAGAAGGCAACGATGCCCTGCAGGGTGAAAAGGCGTAAACCGGTGTCGTGATAGCCGGCAGTCGTTTCAACCGGGTGCGTATCGGTACCCGCGGCGGTCTCCGGCGGCGCCTCACCGTGCAGGCCGACGGCATGCCCGACACCGGCCTGGGCGTCGAAATCGTGGGCGCCCGCATCGTGCAGACCGATATCAGGGGTGCCGACGTCATGGGCGCCGATATCGTGGACGCTACCGGCATGGGTGGACACATCGTGGTCGCTGCCGGCACCGAGCAGCAGCAGGATAGTCTGGATAATCAGGATCAGGGTCGCGGGAATGGCCATGACGGCGAAAATCTGTTGGATCAATTGCAGTCCATTCCACCAGGTGATCATTTTTTTCGCTCCTTTCGTTTGATGACATGCAGTTCGGCGGTAGCCCGATCACGCAGCTGCCAGGCGCCATAAGCCAGGACCATCGTCTCCAGGACCTCGGCCAGCAAGTCAAGATCGGCCGGCCTGGCCGACGGGTTGTTCCGGACAAATGGCCGGGTCGCCGCCTTGATCCGCGCCTGCAGATCAAGGGCGTCGAAATAGCCTGCCGGCGGCAGGTTCAGAACCACATCGCAGAAGTAAAGGTAGAGTTCGCTGTCGTCGATCAGGTCATCGCTCTCATCCGCCAGGTTATGGTTGATCGAACCGAGCAGGACGGCGATGTCCTCCAGCGGCAGGGTGTGGCGCAGCAGGGCGATCAGGATGATCCGGCAGGTCTGGCGTCGCGTGTAGCGTTTGTTGACCGGATTGGCAACATAACCGCGTTTGACCCAATTCTGCAGGGTCGCTCCCGGCACGCCGACCATGTCCGCCAACTGCGATAGATAAATACCGCCGGTAATGGCAAAGACCGCGTCGATCGTCCGCCGGTAGTCCTGACCGCCTTGCAGGTCCATCTGGATATTGGTTCCAGGTAAGCAAGGCTTAAGCATCTGAGCACCTCCTTTGATCAGGTTGGTGCTAGCTTATCACATGGTCAGATGAACCTCAATAATAATCACGTGATCTTTACAAGTTTGTAATATGAACTCATTATACGTTATAATTTCCGCGTTTGATGTTCATTGTTCTATCAAACGCAGGTAATTGACCACTTAGATGCCGGTCGCCACCGGCCGGATGGACTGCCGTTCCAGACTGGCACCGCCGAGGATGGTAACCCGGTGGCGTTCACCCGGCAGCAAGTCGAAGTAATCATCTGAAAGCCGGATATCGGCTGGCAAATCAAAATGGACCGCATGGGCAAAGGCTGCACTGCCCAGATCGAGGATCAGGTCGTCCCCCCGCGTTTCCAGGCCATAAACCGTGACCGGAGCCGCCGGCAAGCCCATTTGGCGCCAGGTGCCCCGGCGCAGGATAACCGTCGGCATTTGGCCATCCTGCAGCGGCCGGACAAAGACGATCGCCTGCTCGTTGCCGGCTGCCGCAGCGGGTGTCCAGACCAGAACAAGCTGTCGGCTCCGGGGTGCCAGCTGCAGGACCGTTGTTTGGCTGACCCGGGTTCGGCCGTCGCGGGATACTGTGCCGTATTCAACCGGAACAGCCAGCGCCACGGCGTTTTCGTTGATGCCGACGGCCTGGACCTGGCCGCCCTCGTTAGCCCGCAGGATGACCTTGACCGGTGCCAGGGCGCGTTTGACAAAATACCAGGCGATCTTGCGCCGGAGCTCGTGATCGATGATTGTCCAGCCGGTCTCGCCCCAGCAATCGTTGTACATCCAGAACAATCCGCCCGAACAGCTTGCCCGATAACGGAAAGCCTCCAGCGAGTATTGGTACATCAGGCCCTGGCACAAGCCGGCATAGAGCAGGTAGCGGTCGAGGTCGAGGTTCTCCGGATCGGTATAATGGTAGCGGATGCCGGCCGCCACGGTGTCCTTTTCAAAAGTATTGGTGTGGTGTTGCCAGATCGCGCTGTGAATGTCGACCGGCGCCCCGCCGAAGAAGCGTTCAACCGATTCGCGTTTGACCGGCCCGACATAGCCGTATTCCGAGATGAAGCGGGCGTTGGCACGGTCATACTCCTCCGGAACGATCCGCTTCATCATCTCAGGATTCATCATGCAGTCGTGCCAGTGGTGACGATCACCGACTAATGGACTGTTGGGTTCCGGACCGCCATACGGCGATGAATTCCAGTAGGGTATTTCCGGGCAGTTCTGCCGGACAGCCGCCGGCGCCAGGAAATTGTAGATATGGGCGCCGAAATGGCCGGATTGGGGCCACCAGGACGCGAAGCCCCAGTGGTTTTCATTATTGCCGCACCACAGGACCAGGGCGGGATGGTTGGCCAGATGCCGGGTCTGATGCTGCAGCTCCCGTTCCGCCTCCTGCCGGAACCAGTCCTGGTTGTCCGGATATTCCGAACAGGCGAACATGAAGTCGTGCCAGAGCATGATGCCGGCCCGGTCGCACAGGTCGTAGAAAATATCGCGTTCATACAAACCGCCGCCCCAGATGCGCAGCATGTTGAAATTGGCCGCCCGGGCTTCGGCGACCAGGGCGGCATACCGTTCGTCGCTGACCCGGCCATAAAGCGAGTCGGCGGGGATCCAGTTGCCTCCTTTGCAAAATACCGGCCGGCCGTTGATGCGGAAAGAGAAGCGCCGCTCCCGCGCCTTATCGCGCGTCTGGTCCAGCTCGATGGTCCGGATGCCGAAGCTAAAAGCCGGCCATTCCGTCTCGACGCCCTCGACGCACATGGTCAGACTAGCCTGATAGAGCGGCTGGCTGCCCATGCCATTAGGCCACCAGAGCTGCGGCTCGGGAATCGTCATTTCCACCGGCAGGTAATTGAGTCCGGAACGCAGGAGAGCTTCCCATTCCAGTGTTGCCACTGTCTGTCCCGCCAGACTGACGATCAGGCACAGGCCGGCGTCCCGGGTGGCATAAGGATGGAAGTTCTCGACTTCAATCTCGACTTGCAGGACCGCCGCCGGTTCCAGGCGGGCGGTTGCGACATGCACCCGCCGGATGGCCGCCTGGCGGTGAGCCTCCAGCCAGACCGGCTTCATGATGCCGCAGGTGGCCACGCGCGGATTCCAGTCCCAGCCGAAGGAATATTGCGGCTTGCGCGGGAATCCTTTGCGCTTGTCGCCCCGGCCGGGTCGCCGTTCTTCTTCGCTGGACATGGCGTACGCCCGCATATCCTCGGGATTCACCCGTTCCAGACCGGTGGTCAAACGGACCAGCAGGACGTTCTCACCGGCACGGAGCAATGGCCGGACATCCCGGCGAAACGGGTAAAAACTGCTGAGCTGCAAACCCAGGTGATTGCCGTTCAAGAAGATGTCGGCGCCGTAATCGAGCGACTCCAAAACCAGTTCGACAATGTCATCAGTCAGCATTGCCTCTTCGCAGGCAAAGGACTTGCGGAACCACCAGGATTTTTGTTCCACCCATTCGCTGTCAAAGCAATTCAAGCCTTCCAGCGGTTCCCGGATCAAACCGGCAGCCAGCAGCGGCTGGCGCACATCACCCGGTACCGGCGCCGGCAGCCAATCTTCTTTTTTGACCTGTATGCTTCTCGCATCAGCAGGGCCGCATTCCAGGCTTTCCCAGCGAACTTGCCAGCCGTCTTTCAAATCAATGCGCATAATGCCACCTCGCTTGTTATTGGATAATATGATTTTACAGCAGGACGGCTGGGATCTCTTCGCTTGACTTGGCCAGATCATTCTGATATTTTGACCTCAGGCCCATTTCACCGATCTTGTACGAAAGGGCGGCCAAGCGTATGTCTGTTTTATGTCTGCCGGAAGAAGGTAATGTCGATCTGGCGAGCGAATGCCTCTTTCACGATATTTCATCGATCCGCAATTGCTATAATTTGCTGCATTGCCACGATTACCCGGAAATCCTGCTGGCGGTTTCCGGACGTTTTATCAATCATGTCAATGGCCAGTCCATCCCCTGCCCGACCGGTTCGCTGATTTTCTTCCGCCCGGCTGATGTGCACCGGATCGACCCGGACGGAGCGGCGGAATGCCACCTGATTAATCTGACTTATCGCTGGCGGACATTGGTCGACCTCTGTACCTATCTGGGCGAGGATCCAAATGACACCGCTTTCCTCAAGGCGCCGCTGCCGCCGATGGTCCGGCTGACCGCTGCGCAGCTGCAGGACCTGCTTGGCCGCCTGTCCGCCCTGAACACGATTCCCCTGACCAGCAAATCGCGTATCCGGGCCACATTGCGGGTCATCCTGCTGGACCTTTATTATCAGCATCTTTTTGCGCCGGTACAGGCCAGGCCGAATGATTGCCCGGTCTGGCTGGCCGATTTGTGCCAGGCCATGCAGTCGCCGGAACGTTTCGGTGACGGGCCGGCGGCAATGGCCGTGCTGGCCGGGAAAACGCACGCTTACCTGTGCCGGGCGTTCCGCAAGTATCTGCAGACAACACCGGCGGATTTCCTGAATGGCCTGCGTCTGGATTACGCCCGGAACCTGCTGCTCCGTTCGGACCGCAGCATCCTGGATATCTGCGGTGAGATCGGCTTCAGCAGCCTGGGGCATTTCTACCGACTGTTCCGAAATCGGTTCGGTGCGCCGCCAATGCAATATCGCCGGGACAACTGGCAAAGCCCGCATCTGTTCAAGCCGGCCGACACCCGCGGTTAATCGTGCGGATCGGAATCCGGGCTTTCATTGTCGCCGGGACGGCCCATGGTCAGTCCGCGGCTGATTTTCTGGATGCCGAAACGGCCGCGCAATGTGTCCAACGTGCTTTCCAGCTGGGCCTGCCGCCGGCGCCGCATCGGACTGACTTCCGGCTGACCGGACTGGCGGTCAGTCTTGTTTGGCAATCCGGGCTGGCCAGCCGGCGCGGATGTCGTCATCGCCGGTTCGCCCTGCGGCAATTCCTGCAAGGTCATCTGTTCGAGCGCGTCTTCACCGGCCAGGTCGGTAACCCGGACACCCAGGTTACGGACCGGGTACTGCCACGGGTATTGCGCGGCAAATATTGCCATGGCCAGCGGGGCAATGTCGGCAGCCAGGTCGGTCAAGCGGGGCAGGGGTGCCTGGCGGTCGATGGTCCGGAACTGGCTGTCCCGGATGCTGACCTGCACTGTGCGGCCGCGCAGGCGATGCGCGCGCAGGCGAACGGCCACCTGGTCGGCGAGCTGATAGATGACCGCCTTGACTTGCTCGTTCGTGGTCAGGTCCTGCGCGGTGGTCGTGCTGTTGCTGATGGATTTGACTTCATGGCGGGCAGCGGCAGCAGCGACCGTGGCGTCACCTTCGCCGTTGGCCTCCCGCCAGAGGTCGGGACCATGGCGGCCAAGCCATTGCCGCAACAGATCCGGATCGCAGCGGGCCAGGTCGCCGATCGTCTTAATGCCGACCTGGTTCAGGCGTTTCCCGGTCGCCTCGCCGACATAGAGCAGTTCGCCGACCGGCAGAGGCCAGACCAGCTGCCGGTAATTATCGCGGGTAATGACCGTCGTGGCGTCCGGCTTGCGCATGTCGCTGCCCAGTTTGGCAAAGACTTTGGTGAAGCTGACGCCGACCGAGCAGGTCAGGCCAAGCTCCTCTTTCGTCTGCCGGCGCAGCCAGTCCGCCATGGCCGGGCCGTCGCCAAAGAGGGCTGTCGATCCGGTTACATCCATCCAGGCCTCATCCAGGCCAAAGGATTCGACTTTATCTGTCAGGCGGCAGAAAATGGCGAAAGCCTGCTCGGAATACTGTTGATAACGGCTGTGGTCCGGATGAACCAGCTGCAGATGCGGGCATTTCCTGCGGGCCTGCCAGATGGTTTCAGCGGTTTGGACACCGCAAGCCTTGGCCAATTCATTTTTGGCCAGGATGATGCCCCGCCGCTTTTCGGCGTCACCAGCCACAGCCATGGGAACCAGGCGCAGTTCCGGTCGGAACAGCATTTCCACGCTGGCGAAAAAACTGTTCATATCGGCATGGAGGATGATCTTGTCCATAATCCCAGCTTAACCGATTTCTCAGGGCGCTTCAAGTAATCCGCGCCGGACATCCGCCACCAGAGGCGGAACGTGATATAATCAGAAGAGCAATTATCAGGATGCAGGAGAATCAGACAGATGGCGAATGAACAGCAGGTCTGCCCCTGGGCTGGCAATGATCCATTGTACCGCCAATATCATGACACCGAATGGGGCGTTCCCCTGCACGACGACCAGCGCCTGTTCGAGCTGCTGGTTCTCGAAGGCATGCAGGCCGGCCTGAGCTGGCTGACCATCTTGCGCAAGCGTGAACATTTCCGCCAAGCCTTTGCTCATTTTGATCCGGCCATCGTCGCCGGTTTTGACGAAACCCAGGTGACCGCCCTGCTGCAAAATCCGGGCATCATTCGCAACCGGCTGAAAATCCGGGCGGCGATCGCCAACGCGCAGGCCTTTCTAGCCGTTCAGGCTGAATTTGGCTCATTCGACCATTATCTCTGGTCCTGGGTCGATTGCCGACCAATCATCAACCATTGGGACACGCTGGCCGACATTCCGGCGCGGACCGAATTGTCCGACCGGCTCAGCCAGGATTTGATCCGGCGCGGCTTCAAGTTCGTCGGTTCGACGATCTGCTATGCCCTGCTGCAGTCCGCCGGCTTGGTCTGGGACCACCTCGCCGGCTGCTTCTGCCAGCCCGGACAGCCGGATGGCGGCATTCAGGCATCCGGCATTCCAAAGACATCCCGATTCTGAAAGGAGTTTTCACTATGTACAGAAAAATCTGGGCCCATCGGGGAGCCAGCGCCCAGGCCCCGGAAAACACCCTGGCCGCCTTTGAACTGGCGGCACGCCTGCAGGCCGATGGCGTCGAGTTGGACGTTCAGCGGACCGCCGACAACCAGCTGGTGGTCACCCATGACGAGGATTGCCGGCGGGTGACCGGCGAGGCCGGACTGATCGCCCAGCTGACGCTGGCGGATCTGCGCCGGCGCAATTTCGCGGCCTTCCGGCCGGAGGCCGGCTTCCAGGCGATCCCGACGCTGGCCGAAGTTTTCGACCTGCTGCAGCCGACCGGCCTGACGATCAACATCGAGTTGAAAAACTCGGTCAACCTCTATCCGGGAATGGAGGCGCAAGTACTTGACCTGGCCGTCCAACACCGGATGGCCGACCGCATCCAGCTCTCATCCTTTAACCATAACAGCCTGGTCACCGCCAGCCAGCTGATCCGGGAGCGCCATCTGGACATCCCCTGCGGCGTACTGTACAGCTGCAGCCTGGTCGATCCCTGGAGCTATGTCCGGAATCTCGGCCTGCAAGCCATCCACCCCCAATATGCCGCCCTGCAGATTCCCAGCCTGGTTGATCATTGCCATGCCGCTGGTGTTGCCATCAACGCCTGGACCATCGACAAGCCGGAACACATTGCCCTGGCGGTTCAACTGGGCATTGACGCCATCATCACCAATGTGCCGGACCTGGCCCGGGAGATCCGGGACCGCAGCAAATAAAGCAGCTGACAGCAAGCAGGAGGAAGCCCCATGCGTCTGGACTACCGCAAGACATTCCTGATCGGTTTCGGTTTTTTTGCCAGCTCTCTGGCCTGGAGCATCTATAACAGCTTCGTGCCGCTGATGCTCGAGGAACGCTATATTCAAACCACAGCGGTCATTGGATTCATCATGACCATCGATAATATCTTCGGCGTCGTTTTCCAGCCGCTGGTCGGTCAGCTGAGCGACCGGACGCATACCCGTTTCGGCCGGCGGATGCCTTATATCCTCCTCGGCATCCCGATCTGCGCGGCAGCCTTCATTTTCATCCCGGTCACCCGCAGTCTGGCGGCCATGATGTTTGTCATCATCCTCTTCAATCTGGTCATGTCCTTCTGGCGTTCACCGGTCGTGGCCCTGATGCCGGACCTGACGCCGCCGGCACTCCGCAGCAAAGCCAATGGTGTCATCAACCTGATGGGCGGCGTCGGCAGCATCATCGCCTTCCTGATCGGCGGCAAGCTGGCCAAGATCGGCGGCTATGACCTGCCCTTCCTGATGGGCTCGGTCGTGATGGTCTTCGCTGTGCTGATGCTTTTCTTTTTCGTCCGGGAACCGGACAGCCGTAAACTGGCCCGCCGCCTGGCGCTGGGCGACGCTGCCCTGGCCGGGCCGGCCGCCGAAGCCGGAGCCGGAGCGGAGTCCGCGGCTGAGGCACCGCCGAAATCGAACGGCCTGAAAGAAGGCACCCGCCATTTGTCCGGCCCGGAAAAGCGCAGTCTCTTCGCTTTGCTGCTGGCAATCTTCTTCTGGTTCACCGGTTATAATGCCGTCGAAACCTTCTTCACACTGTATGCCAAAAACCAGCTGGGCATCGACAAGGGCGACGCCACCATGTCGCTGACGCTGTTCTCCCTGACCCTGGTCGCTTTTGCCCTGCCGGCCGGCATCCTGGCCGGTCGCTTCGGGCGCAAGAAAATGATCATGATCGGCCTGGTCGGCATTACCCTGACCTTTTTGCCGATCATTTTCGTCCAGTCGCTGTTGATCCTGCGTATTCTGCTGTTCATCGGCGGCATCTTCTGGGCCTGCATCAACATCAACTCGCTGCCGATGGTCGTCGAACTGGCCACCAGTGAACGGATCGGCAGTTTCACCGGATATTACTATTTCTTTTCCTTCAGCGCGGCAATCATCAGCCCGACCCTCTATGGCTGGATCCGCGACCTGACTCAAAGCTACACCACCTTGTTTGTCTACGCGGTTATTGCGTTTGTCATTG
>JAEXPB010000569.1 GCA_023438965.1 Bacillota bacterium
CCATACAACCACGCATCTGCTGCACAAGGCCCTGCGCCTGGTGCTGGGCGACCATGTCGCCCAGGCCGGTTCCGCGGTCTCCCCCGAACGCCTGCGTTTCGACTTCCACCATTTCCAGCCGCTGACCGCCGAAGAAAAGCTGGCCGTCGAACAGCTGGTCAATGAGGCCATCCTGCGCAACGAACCGGTGCAGACGACTGTCATGTCCCTGGACGAAGCCCGCCAGACCGGCGCCATGGCTTTGTTCGACGAAAAATACGGCGACCGCGTCCGTGTGGTCAGCGTCGGTGACTTCAGCCGCGAGCTCTGCGGCGGCACACATTTGCGGCAGACATCCGAAGCCTGCTTGTTCCGGCTGCTGGCCGAAGGCGGCGTTGCCGCCGGCGTGCGCCGGATCGAGGGCATTACCGGCCTGCCGGCCTGGCAGTCCGTCCGGCAGCAGGATCTGTTGCTGCAGGAGACCGCCGGCCTCTTGAAAGTACCCTCGCCGGCTGAACTGCCGCGCAAGGTGGAGGCCTTGCTCGACCGGAGCCGCCAGCTGGAGAAAGACCTGGCTGCCGAACAGGGCAAGCAGGCGGCCGCCGCGGCGGCAACGCTGGCGGAGCAGGCCGAGGCGCTGGGCGGCCTGAAGATCGTGACCGCCGCCCTGAACCTGCCGGACGCCGAACAGCTGCGCAAAGCCGCCGACCTGATCCGGGACCGGATCGGCGCCGGCGTGATCGTTCTGGCTTCCGCCAGCCCGAACAAGGTTTCCCTGGTCGCCATGGCCACCCCGGAGGCGGTTGCCCGCGGCATCGACGCCGGCAAGCTGGTGCGCGAGGCCGCCCGCCTGACCGGCGGCGGCGGCGGCGGCCGCAAGGACATGGCCCAGGCCGGCGGCAAAGATCCGGCCCGGATCCCCGAAGCCCTGGCCGCAGTCCGGGACATGATTGCCGGCCAGCTCGGATAAAGCGGCAGCTGCTGCCGATGCTCAACATCATGGGGAGGGAAGTATCATGAACGATTGCATTTTTTGCAAAATAGCCGCCGGTGAGATACCGGCCCGCATGGTTTACCAGGATGAGTCGGTTGTGGCGTTTCATGACCTGCATCCGGTGGCGCCGGCCCATATCCTGATCGTGCCCCGGCATCATGCCGGCGACATCCAGGAACTGGCGGCGGATGAGCAGGGTCCGGCCGTGATGGCTGCCGTTCTGCAGGCGGTTCCCCGGGTGGCTGCGGCTATGGGCGTTGACCGGTCCGGATTCCGGCTGATCAACAATTGCGGTGAAGACGGCGGGCAAACAATCCGTCATGTCCATTTCCACCTGATCGGCGGCCGCCGGTTCGGCGAAAGATTGCTTTAAGCGGAAACTGGTCCAGTCGGCAAAGGGCCGGAGGACGGGATTCATGCCGTAAATTTGCCGGATGAAAGCCCGGTTTTGCCGCCGCCGGTGGGATAAATAGTTGACGTTTGCCTGCCGTTGCTAGTATAATATGGCATGATATCGGCTGGCGGAGCCGGACGGTGTCAATCGGCGGACAGCCACATTTATCGCCGCGAGGGGAGGGAAAACAGATGTCAGAAGTCAGAGTCAAAGAAAACGAGTCCCTTGACAGTGCATTGAGACGATTCAAGCGTTCTTGTGCCCGGTCCGGCGTTCTTGCGGAAGTTCGCAAGCGTGAGCATTACGAGAAACCCAGCGTCAGACGGAAAAAGAAGTCCGAGGCTGCCAGAAAGAGGAAACGCTAAATTATGGGCATTAAAGAGCGACTGCTGGAAGACCTGAAAACAGCCATGCGCGAGAAGAACACCCTGCGTAAGGATCTGTTGCAGATCGTACGGGCTGGCGTTCTGCAAGTCGAGAAGGATACGCTGTCAACGCTGGATGAAGCCGGCGTGATGGATATCCTGGCCAAGGAATACAAAAAGCGGGTTGAGACCATTCAGGAACTTGACGGCAGCGGCCGGACAGATATGATTGACAAAAACCGCGCTGAAATGGCCATTATCGAAGAATATCTGCCCAAGCAGCTTTCCGAGGCTGAGATTGAAGACCTGGTTCGCCGGGCCATCAGCCAGTCCGGTGCCCAGTCAGCCAGAGACATGGGTCAGGTCATGAAAGTCCTGATGCCGGATGTCAAGGGGCGGGCCGACGGCAAACTGGTCAACCAGATTGTCAAACGGCTGCTCAGCTGACGCATAATCAAGGTATTCCAAATGGAGGGCTCGATGTCTGCGATGATATCGGGCTCTTCTTTTCAATCAAGAGGGGAGGGACGGCTGGATGCTGATACGAAAAGAATGGCGGTTGAAGCCGTCGGTTCCCTTGGCCGGATCTTTGTCGGACAAGATCCTGATCGGCCGCGGGCTGGCGACACCGGCCGAACGGGCCGCTTTCCTGTCGCCGTCGCTGGAGGGGCTGCACGACCCCTTCCGCCTGCCGGACATGGCTGCGGCTTGCGCCTTGATCGCGACGGCCATCGGCGATGGCCAGACGATCACCATCCACGGCGACTATGATGTCGACGGCATTACCGCCTCGGCGCTGCTGGCCAGGTTTTTCCGACGTCTGAACGTATCCTGCCAGATCTTGATCCCGGACCGGCTCACCGACGGTTATGGCTTGTCGGCGACCGCCGCCGGGAAGATCCTGGCGGCCGGCAGCCGCCTGCTGATCACCGTCGACTGCGGCATCGCCAGCAGCGAGGAAGTGCTGGCTCTGAACCGGGCCGGCATCACCGTCATCATCACCGATCACCACGAATGCCGGCCGCAGCTGCCCGCCGCCGCGGCGGTCGTCAATCCCAAACGTCCGGACAGCACTTATCCCTTCCGGGAACTGGCCGGCGTCGGCGTCGCCCTGAAGCTGGTCCAGGCCCTCTGCCAGACCCTCAAGCTGGGCGACCTGTGGCAGGCTGACCTGGAGTTGGCCGCTCTCGGCTCGGTCGCCGATGTCGTTCCGCTGCGCGACGAAAACCGCATCCTGGTCCGGTCCGGACTGGACCTGCTGCCGCGCGGCCGTCAGCCTGGCCTCAAGGCCCTGCTCGACGCGGTGGCCCTGAACGGCAAGCCAATCACCGCCCAGACCCTCGGCTTCGTGCTGGCACCGCGCATCAATGCCGCCGGCCGCCTGGGCGACGCCGCAGCCGCCCTGGACTTGATGCTGACCGATGATCCGTTCCTGGCAGCCGACCTGGCTGCCCGGCTGACGGAGATGAACCGTCAGCGGCAGGAACTGGAAACCGCCATAACGACTGATGCTATGCAGGAAATCGACAGCCACTTCGACTTTGCCAGCCACGACTTGATTATCGTCGCGCACGAAGGCTGGCACCAGGGGGTCATCGGCATTGTCGCCTCCCGCCTCGCCGAACAGTACACGCGGCCGGTGATCGTCCTGTCCGGCGAAGCCGGCGAATACCGCGGCTCGTGCCGTTCCTGGGGCGATTTTGACATCCTGGCGGCCATCAGCCAGGCGGCGGCGCATTGCCTGAAATTCGGCGGCCATCGCAAGGCTGCCGGCC
>JAEXPB010000182.1 GCA_023438965.1 Bacillota bacterium
CAGCCCGGGCTGCAGCTGGTGATCATCGGCAGGACCGGCTCCGGCAGATGCTCCGGCAGAAGCAGGGCGGCGATCTGTTCCTCGCTGACCAAACCCTTCGCCTTGAACAGGGCGACGATCCGGGCCAGCAATTCGAAGCCCTCCTCGAGAATCGTCAGGTCGGCGGTGAAATTGGTGTCGAACACCTGCTTGAATCCCAACTGCCGCAAGGCGCTGGCCATCTTGCCGGTGACCAGGGTGCCGGCCGGCAGCCCGAACTCCTCGCCCAGTGCTGCCCGTACGGCCGGTGCGGTCTGCACGACCGCAACCTTGCCCGGATCAGCCAGGGCTCTCCAGACCGCGGCCGTCGCATCGGTTTCGTGCAGGGCGTCAACCGGGCAGACCGTTGTGCACTGGCCGCAGAACGAACAGACTGCCGTACCCAGCAGCGCATCGCCGCCTGGGCCGATTTCAGTCCGGAAGCCGCGGTTCTGCGCATTCAATGCACCGACGCCCTGGACTTCGTTGCACATCGTCACGCAACGGCGGCACAGGATGCACTTGCCGGTGTCCCGGACCACCGAAGGACTGGAATCATCGACATAGTCCCTGGACCGGCAGCCGTCAAAGCGGGAAGTCTTGACTTGCAGGATCTCGCCGACCCGCTGGAACTCACAGTTCTGGTTGCGGTCACAATGCAGGCAGTTCGCCGGATGGTCGGACAACATCAATTCATAAAGCACTTTGCGGGCCTTCCGCACACGCGGGGTATTGGTCCGGACGATCATGCCCGGGGTCACCGGCGTGATACAGGCCGCCATCAAGCTCTTGGCCCCTTCCACCTCGACCGAGCAGATACGGCAGGAACCGATCGGATGCAGTTCCTTGAAATAGCAGAGGGTGGGAATCAGGATGTGATGGGCGGTGGCGGCATCGAGAATCGTCTCGCCCTCATTCGCCTGCACAACCTGGTCATTGATTGTCAGTTGCACCATATATGTCCCTCCTGTCCGTCAGCGCCGGTCACAGCGCAGGCAGCGCATTGCCTCGGCCATCGCGTTGAGCTTGTGGAACCCTTTGTAGACCTCCTGGAAATTCTTCTTCCGGTCGGCCGGATCCAGACATTTCATCAGAAAGCGCTCATGCTCCAGCAATTCGGCGTCTTCCACCGGCTGCGGGATGCTGATCGGCTCGCCCTTGTTCAGCGCGCCGGTGCCGCCGAGATAACGGTCGATGGAGGCAGCGGCTTTTTTACCGTCGGCAATCGCCGTGATCACGACATCGGCGCCCCGGACCACATCACCGCCGGCAAAGACGCCCGGCATGGTCGTCTTTTGGGTTTCGGCGTCGACGACGAAAGTGCCCCAGCTGGTGATCTCCACTTCATCCGGCCGGACAAAAGGCAAATCGGAGTATTGGCTGACCGCCGGGATAACCAGGTCGACATAAAACTCCACCAGTTCGCCCGGCACCTTGACCGGCTTGCGCCGGCCGTCCTTGTCAAAGCCCTTGAGCGCCATCCGCTGGCAGACCACCTTTTCCACCGAACTCACACCGGCCAGGTAGATCGGTTCGACCAGCTCGTGGATCTTGATCCCCTCTTCCAGCGCCTCATGGATTTCCCGCTTGTCGGCCGGCATATCGTCCAGACTGCGCCGGTACAGGATATGCACCTCCGATGCGCCGCGGCGCAGGGCCACCCGGGCGGCATCCATTGCGGTGCTGCCGCCGCCGATGACCGCCACCACGCCCTTGACCGTCACGTCCTTGCCCAGGTTGACATCCCGCAGGAAGTCCAGGCCGTGATAAACGCCCGGCAGGTTCTCGCCCTCCACGCCGATTTTGCGGGAATGTTGGGTGCCGGTGGCGATGTAGATGGCGTCATGCTGTTGGCGCAAGTCGGCGAAGGTAATTTCCTTGCCGATCTCGACGCCGGTCAGGATCTGGATGCCGACATTGCGGATGGTGTTGATCTCCTTGTCCAGGATGGCCTTCGGCAGCCGGTATTCCGGGATGCCGTACGCCAGCATGCCACCGGCGACGCCCTGCGCTTCATAGACCGTCACATCGTAGCCGAGCCGCCCCAGGTAATAGGCGCAGGTCAGGCCGGACGGGCCGGCGCCGATGATGCCGACCGATTTGCCTTTCTTGGGGAAAACCAGGTCGATGATCGGCTTGTCGCTCTTCAGGGCTTCATCGGCGGCGTATCGCTTCAGGTCGCAGATCGCCAGCGGTTCATCCAGCTGGGCCCGTCGGCAGCGGCTCTCGCACGGGTGGGTGCAGACGCGGCCGCAGATCGCCGGGAAGGGATTCTCCTGGCGGATCAGGTTATAGGCGTCGATCGGCCTTCCGGCGGCAATCAGGGCGACATAGCCGGGGACATTGACGCCGGCGGGACAGGCGTTCTCGCAGGGCGACAGGAAAAGGTCCGAGCAGACGCCGGCCCGGCAATACTTGTGGCGGATATGCTCATCATATTCATGCCGGAAATATTTGATCGTGCTGAGGACCGGATTGGGCGCCGTCTGGCCCAGGCCGCAAAGTGCGGTGTCCTTAACCGTTTCGCCGAGTTCAACCAGGCGTTCGACGTCGCCTTCCTGCCCTTCGCCGCGGGTGATCCGCTCCAGGATGTCCAGCATGCGGCGCGTGCCCAACCGGCAGGCCACGCATTTGCCGCAGGACTCGTCCTGCACGAACTCCATGAAGAAACGGGCGACATCGACCATGCAGGTGTCTTCATCCATACAGATCAAGCCGCCGGAACCCATGATCGCACCCAGCTCCACCAGCGACTGGTAATCGATCTGGGTGTTCAGGTGCTCGCGGGTCAGACAGCCGCCCGAGGGGCCGCCGGTCTGGGCAACCTTGAACCGCTTGCCCTTGGGCACGCCGCCGCCGATGTCGAAAATGACTTCGCCGAGCGTGATACCCATCGGAACCTCGACAATGCCGGTATTGTTCACATCGCCGGCCAGGGCGAAGACCTTGGTGCCTTTGCTCTTTTCGGTGCCGATACCGGCAAACCAGGCGCTGCCCTTGAGGATGATCGGTGCGATATTGCCAAAGGTTTCCACATTGTTGATCACGGTAGGCTTGCCGAACAGACCCTTTTCGGTCGGGAATGGCGGCTTCTGCCGCGGTTCGCCGCGCTGCCCTTCAACCGAGTTCATCAGGGCGGTCTCTTCGCCGCAAACAAAGGCGCCGGCGCCGATGCGGATAGCGATGTCAAAATCGAATCCGGTGCCGAACAGGTCGCATCCAAGCAAGCCAGCGGCACGGGCTTTGCCGATCGCCCGGGTCAGGCGCTCAACGGCCAGCGGGTATTCGGCCCGGACATAAACGAAACCTTTGGTCGCGCCGATTGCATAACCGCCGATGGCCATGCCTTCAATGACCAGGAAGGGGTCGCCCTCCAAAAGGCTGCGGTCCATAAAAGCACCGGGGTCGCCTTCATCCGCGTTGCAGATGATGTATTTCTGGTCTGCTTGCGCCTTGAGCCCGAGCGCCCATTTCAGGCCGGTCGGGAAACCGCCGCCGCCCCGCCCGCGCAAACCGGCTTGCTTGATCTCGGCAACCACCTGCTCGGGCGTCATTTCCTTGAGCACTTTATGCAAAGCGGCAAAACCGTTGTTCGCGATGTACTCGTCCAAACTGTCAAAATCGATTTTGCCGCAGTTGTTCAGGACTATTTTCTGCTGCCGGCTGAAGAAGCTGATGTCATCCAGATGCAGGATCCGCTTGCCGGTCCGCCGGTCGGTGTAGCATAATGCCTCGACCGGTTCATTGCCCGCCAGGTGCTGCCGGACGATAGCCTGCATGTCGTCGGGCTTCAGCCTGCAGTAAAAGATGCCGCCTGGCTTGACGATCATCGCCGGGCCAACATCGCAGTTACCCATGCAGCCGGTCATCTTGATTTGAACCTGGTCCGTCAGCCCGGCCTTGAACAGTTCTTCGACCAACGAGTTGCGTACGGACACGCAATCGCAGGAAATGCAGCCGGCGCCGGCACAGATCAAAACCGAATAGCGATATTTCTTCTGGCTCTGGCGGAAGCTGGCCTGGATCGCTTCCAGGTCTGCCGCGGAACGAATGGAGATCTGCTGCTCGTTCATCGCCTGCTCCCCCCTATTCATATTTCTTCAGGATGTCCTGAAGTTTGTTCGGATTGACCCGCTTGTGCACGACATTGTCGATCGAAACGGCGGGAGCCAATCCACAGGAACCAATGCAGCGCTTGACTTCCAGCGAGAAGCGGCGATCGGCCGTTGTCTGGCTGATGTCGATGCCCAGGGTCTCTTTCAGCGTGTCGAGAACCTTTTTGCCGCCGCGGACATAGCAGGCGGTGCCGAGGCAAACCTGGATGGTATGGCGGCCTTTGGGTTGAGTTGTGAAATAGGAGTAAAAAGATACGACACCATGAATTTGCGACATCGGCAGATTCATCTCCGTGCCGATGAAATGCTGCACCGACTCAGGCAGATAACCAAATATCGCCTGGGCCATGTGCAGAATCTGGATCAGGTTGCTCTCCTTCCTGTCGTATTCCAGGATCACCTGGCGCAGTAAATCAAAACGTTCCTGGTCAGTGGCAGGCGAGTTGGCACAGGCCATTTCCATCAAAAGCACCTCCTCCGGTCTTCGGCGTCTTCCCCTCGGTGGGCAAGCGCGGCGGCGTCTTTGTTGAATATTCTGTTGTCTGCAAGTGGGGTGATCTGCTCGGAACGCATGGCGTTCTTCCCAGAAAAGCCATGAGCGCAAACGTTTACCGACTCTACTGCTGATATTGTAACATAGGTTCCAGGTTTTAGCATACCGAAATAGTCATTACTCATCCGGAATCGACGCGAACAAGCTGTCGCGACGGTTGTTTACCGGCGATTGTAAACAGAATCGAACGGCACGAGCCTAGCTCCCTTGCCGTTCGATATTTGGTCATCCGGAGACCCAAACTGCATCCTTGCGATTACATTTTTATCTTTTGATCCTGTTGTGTCCATAGTTAATCTGGAAATGGCAATTTATGTCATCGCTTGACTCATAAAGTATACAAGCGTTTTTCATTATGATAAGATCGTTAATGGCCTGATGTTTCATTTAAGTTGTTGACCGAGGGGGCTATACACTTGGGTTTTTGTGACAATTTGACGATACTGATGAACACTTTCATGATCAGCAATGCCGACTTGTCCCGTCATTTGCATGTTGATGCTTCAGTCATCAGCCGTTGGCGAAGCGGTGAACGTCGTCCGGCCGCCAATTCTCCTCATTTGCATAATCTGGCTAAATTGTTCTACGGGTTGAGAACAGAAAACACCCAGGATCACACCATGCGCAGAATATATTGCCATTATGCCCGCCATAATAAAATCGGCCATCTGGACAGTGCGCAATGCATTCAAGCGATAATTGACTGGTTGATGTCCGATGCCGATCTGAATCTGACCGAAAAGGGAATCTTTGATTGTTCGCCGATTGCTATCGCCATTTGCCGAAATAGAAAAATCCTCTATGTCAATCAATCCTTCCTGGCTCTTTTTGCTTTTCGCGATGAAGGCGACGTGAAAGGTTCGGATATCGTGAATCGGATTTCCGAGCCGCGCCGCCCTGAAGTTCTGGCCAAACTGCAGCCATATTACCAAGACAATCTGATTCTGCGCAGCACCTATGAATCAGTCGCCGCACGGGCTGATGGCGTCGAATTTCCAGTCTATGTGCGGATCGAAATCATCAATTTGCCGGATGGCCCGGCCAATTCGGTCTTCATACAGGATATAACCAAGAAGAAGCAACTTGAGCATTCGCTCAAGCATCAGCTCCTGTCACAGAAATTTCTCCTTGAGTTGTCCCAGCTTTTTGCCCAAACATCCATTGACAGCATCGATCAAACCGTCAATCAGGCTTTAATAAGGATCAGCAGTGCTTTTGGCGCCGATCATTGCGCCATATTCGAGTACACCCGGGACAAGTCTGCCGGATCCATCACCTATGAATGCTCCTCCGGCAACCTGACTGTGTTGAAAGACAAAATGACCCCTATTCAAATCGAGTCCGCGTCCTGGCTGCATGGCCAGTGCGCAAGCCAGGCGTACTTTTACATACCGGATGTCGCTGATCTGCCCGACCAGGCCAGCCGGATCAAGCATGAATATCTTTCCAATTGCGTCAAGACCATTTTAATTGTACCGGTCATGAATGAAGGATCGCTTTACGGATATCTGGAAATCAATAGTTATGATCGTATATTATTCTTCACCGATGAAGACATTGTCGTTTTTAAAACAGCCGCCAATATTATTGCCAACGGCCTGTCTCATCGGGATTATTGGCGGGACATGCTTTTATCAAGAATGATCTATCAAAGGTTCTTCGAAACCGGACATGCCAAATTGATTGTCGCGCAAGATCGAACCATCCGTTTGGCCAATCAAGAATTTGCTCTGTTGACCGGTTATCCGATCGAAGCAATTCAGAGCATGAAATTGTCTGATTTTGTCGATTCGAGCTCTGCCGACAAGATGGCCGCTTTTCAGCAAGCGCGGATCAGTAACGCCCAGGTCGCGCCAGCTACATGCATCATCACCTTGCGTACCAAGAACGGCGTGCCCAAAGAGGTTGAGCTGCGCCTGGACTATCTGAGCGAGAAAGCAGAAACGCTCATCGTTTTTACGGATTTAAGCGAGCTAAGGCAGCTATATCGCCGTCTGGAAACAATCCGGGTATGCAATGCGAATATTATCAAGGCAACCAGCAAAAAGGAGCTGGCCGAATCGATCTGCATCAGCCTGGCCAAGGTCGGCGGCTATCATATTGTCTGGTTCGCGCTTCAAGACAATGATAAGAATCAGAA
>JAEXPB010000018.1 GCA_023438965.1 Bacillota bacterium
TTGTGGTGGTATCCGCCGACGAAAATCTGGCGCGACGGACATTGGCAGGTAAAAGGCGAATCTTACTTTGCGGTGTATTTCGGTCTGGAAAACATGGACTTATCACGCCAGGTGGCGGTCAGGGAAACAGATGACGGATGGGAATGCGAGGTGAAGATCCCGCTGCAGGCAATTGAGCGACAGGAAAAGCAATATCCGCTGCGCATCAATATTGTTCGGCGAAGATTGGATGTATCGGCGATCGAATATCAAAAAGCTCCAAACGGTGACGTTCATCAATATTCCGGTGAGGGACCCGGCGGGTGTTACAAGTGGGTTTGCCTGGCACCGATCATACCCCGGTATCCACGACTGATTTACTCGGCCCAAAATACCCAGGAATTTGGCTACCTCGTATTCGACAAATGACTATCGTCCGGATAGTTCCTGGAAACGAATTCCATTGATTGGGCGAATTGGCCGGTTATTTGGGGTAATGACGGCTCTCTTTGTTTGACCGCATGGAACGCGCGTAATATAATCAGGAACAAATCCGCTGCCCGGCAAGGCATCCGGCGGAAGATCACCCCGGATCTGGTCGTCCGAGGCTCTACACCGGCTATTCAATGATTTTTATGGAGGTCGATATGGAAATATTCGTGAACAGGAATGCACATCAATTGGGAATCAATGCCGCCCGGCAAGTTGCCGCAATTCTGCGGGCGAGCATAGCAAACCAAGGGTCGGCACGGATTGTCCTTTCCACCGGAGCATCGCAGTTAACCACACTTGAAGCATTAGTCCAGGAGGATGTCGACTGGTCAAAGGTGGACATGTTTCATCTGGATGAGTATGTCGGCATGAGCGAAACCCATCAAGCCAGCTTCCGTAAATACTTGAAGGAACGTTTCGCCAATATTGTGCACCCGCGAGCGGCGCACTATGTCAACGGTATCGCCAGTGAAATCCCGGCCCTGACCCGGGAATTGCGGCGGGCGCCGATCGATGTCGGGTTGATCGGCATCGGCGAGAACGCGCATATTGCCTTTAATGATCCGCCGGCTGATTTCACCACGACGGAAGCCTATATCGTCGTCAATCTCAACGATACCTGCCGGGAGCAGCAGGTACATGAGGGTTGGTTCGCCACGTTCGCCGCTGTCCCCGAGCAGGCAATATCCATGACAGCCTATCAGATCATGCAATGCCGGCGCATTATTTCCTGTGTGCCATATGCCTGCAAAGCGCTGGCCATTCAGAAAACCCTCGATCAGGATGTCACGCCCTTCGTTCCGGCAACGAAGCTGAAAGAGCACCAACGGTTCGCCTTGTTTGTCGATCAGGATTCGTTTGCCCTGGTCGATCGGACGAAGATTGTTCCAGCGAAGAATCAAGCTGGTTATACATTGAAATTGATGGCGTAGGGCGGAGCGGGCGCAACAAAACCGGCCTGCCCGAGATGATGCCGGTATGGCGAGCAGGTACCTTTTCACTAAATGGATCGCCGGCGCAGCCTTTACTTCATCGCCAGGCAATGCCCGCAGCAAATACTGACGCACAGACCGCAGCCAGTGCATTTCTCTTCATCAATGACAATCCGGCCGCCGATTGGTTCATCGTCATCTTCAACATAATAGACCGCTTGGGCCGGGCATTCCTTGATGGGCGGGCAAATGTTCGGTTCGGCCGCGCAACGCGCTTGATCGATGACTGGTTTCATGCTTGAGCTCCTTTTCATGGCCAGTAAATCATTAACTTGATTATGCCATATAATGAATCAGAATCCTAAATACAGTAAATAGAAACCAAGCAGCAAGATGATACTGCCCAGCACTATTTTTAGTATCTGGCTGGCATGTCCGTATTTTTTTGATCGTGACAAGTACTTCACGAAGCCAACGGACGTTCCGGCGACCATCAGCAGCAAGCTGTGCCCCAGCGCATACATCCATAATAGGAGGATACCCAAAGCGATTTTTCCTTCTCGGGCAACAATCGCCAGCAAAGCGACCAACACGGGGGTAGCGCACGGTGAGGCAAACAAGCCGCCCAACATTCCGGCTATTGCAGCACCCCAATAACCGCGTTTGTGGCTCTTATTCGCGAGGGCAGCTGGCGGGATGATCGTGATGATCTCCCAGGTCTGAAAAGCCATCAAGATCATCAATATGCCCAGGATCAAATACCACCAAGAGCCAGATAATTGCATCAAGCGGCCGAGTACGGCCGCCAAAGTGCCCAGAACCGTGAAAGTGACCGCCATGCCACCACAGAAAACCAAGGAATATCGGAAGGCCTTCTTGGTGTCGTTCGCGGCATAACCGCCAACATAGCCAATGATCAGCGGCACGCTGGATAGCGAGCAGGGCGTGAAAGCTGTCAACAAGCCGCCAACAAGCGCCAGGAGCGGGGCCAACGAGATATTGCGCGCGATGAGCGTGCTGATCTGCTTGAGCCACTCGTTGATCATGGCATGCCCATCTCTTCCAGCACAGCCAGAAGCGTTTCCTTATCCAATCCGCCCTGATGGGCTGTAAAGACATGCTGGCCGGTAGTCTTCAGCGTATACATGATGAATCCATTTGCTGCAGCCGCTTTTTCATCGGCCGGAACATAGGGCGACCCATCGGCATTGAAAAAAAACTGGGTCGGTATGACTTCCAATGGCACTTCCTGACCGGCGGCAGAATTTTTCCAGACGTCGACGAACTTGACAACCGCTTTACCGCGAAGCTCTTGATTCAGTTCCAACAAGATCGGCGCCATCTCCTTGCACGGTATGCAGGAATCAGCTCCGAAATCGATGATGACCGGCAGATTGTGAGAAAGGATAGCATCCAGATCAAAGCTCTTTGTTGCGTCCAGGTCAAATTCTGCAGTCTGATACTGTTCTGAACCTTTCGAGTTCGTTGCCGCGCTGCTTCCGCCAGGCGGATTTTTCAGAAAGTAAAGTCCCACCGCAACCAAAACAACCAGAGCGGGAATGACGATCCGCATAATTTTGGTCTTGATCATTTTCCGTTTCGGCTCCTGCGGTTCATTTGCCGTATCGGCCTCCGCATCGATTTGCTCAGTATCCGGCAGTATAGGCATTTTGATCTCCTCAGTTCGGATGCTTGTCATCTTTTTCTGGTTTCATATCAACCTGATCCTTTGGTTCATCTGGAATTTCCTCAATCTCCAGATGGCAGCAGCAGGTGCTCTTTTTCGGTTTAAATGTGCCGGCCAGCTGGGAGAACAGTCCTTTTTTGGCATTTTCTTTTTCCATCATCAAATCTCCTTCCATTACTTTCAACGGTTCGGTACCAGGCATGACTAGAGAACAAGATTGACAATCAAACCCGAAGCGACAGCCATCATGAATACGATCAAGATAAAAGCGACGATTATTTTCCGCTTAAAAATACTGGCCAACATGGTTAATTCCGGTATGGCAATACCGGCGCCGCTGATGATCAAGGCGATGACGGCACCCATGCTGGCGCCCTTCTGCAACAAGGCAAGCCCGATCGGGATAGCTGATTCAACCCGGATATACAGCGGCATGCCAATCAACGCGACAACCAGAACGGCCAATGGATTATCCCGCCCAGCCACTTTAGCCAACAAAGCTTCCGGCAGATAGCCATATATAACGGCGCCAATGGCCACACCAACAAGCATATAAAGGAAGACGCCCTTGAAATCACCCCAAGCTTTCATGAAAGAAAGCTTAAGTTTTTTCAAGAATTCTGGCGGCGCTTCAGCTTCTGCCACATGGTTATCGCCTTTCAGCCTAACCCGTTTGATTTGGTTGGCCCAGCCCAGCTTGTCGAAGGCCAGCCCGGCGATGACCGACACCGCTGATGTCAGAAGCAAAAACAAAATAGCCACATCCCAGCCCATGAAGGTGCCCAGCATCAGAAAAACCAGCGGATCCATCAAGGGTGAAGAGATAACAAAGGACATCACCGTACCAAAAGAAACACCCGCCTGGAGGAGGCCCAGTGTGATGGGAACGGTCGAGCAGGCGCAAAATGGTGTAACGGCACCAAACAGAACCGCCATGATATTGCCCAGTATGCCCTTGCCGGACAGCCATTTTTTCATCCTGTCCTGGGGGATATACAAGAGCGCCAAGGCGATCAGCGTACTGATCCCCATGAACAGCACAACCAATTCGGTCATGATTGTAGCAAAGTACTTC
>JAEXPB010000058.1 GCA_023438965.1 Bacillota bacterium
TTGTGGGCTTCGATAATATCGTTGCTCAGGTATTTCTGGATGTTCGGGCAGTTCTCCTTGTAGAGCGCGGCGAGATCCATGTAGATACCCTGCTTGGCCCAGTCGTTGAAGTTCGGCGTGCCAGGACCGGTTGTGACGGACAGGTCCGGGATTTCGCCGGAAGTAACAAAGATGTTGTACTTTTCCAGCCAGGTTTCATAGGGGCAGGTGATAATTTTAATTTTTACGTTGAGTTTTTTATTGATGGCTTGGATGATGATATCGGTTTCATCATTCAAGGAAGTCCATGCTGTCCGGAATACACTGAACTGATAGGGGGCTGCTGCGGTGGTCGTGCCGGCGGTTGTGGCCTGGGCGGTGGTCGGGGCGGCTGTGGTTGCCGGAGTGGTGGTCGCACCGGTACCGCTGCCGCAGCCGGCAGCGATCAATGAGACCAGCATGCATGCTGTCAGAAACAGAATAATCGCTTTCTTGGGAATTCGATTCATACTATTGCCTTCCTCCTCTGATTTGATTGTCGTTGGGATTGCATCGACAATTTCATTATAGGCGGGCCGGTTGACGGTTCAAGTTGCAGTTCTTTGTAACGTGTTGCATATCTGTTCTTCCTAGATTTTTCAGGCCTTTTCAGGCTTTTTGCCTGCCCCGGACAGCAGTCTGGCCAGGTTGCCGCCGGTTATCAGCTGCTTCTCGGCATCGCTGATTCGGGCATAGTTGATCATGCTTACCGCCGAACCGCCGGAGAATACCGGCATGCCGCTGCCGAAGATCAAACGCTGCGCGCCGAACAGCCGGCAAAATTCCTCAATGCCGTTGTGGGGCTTGTAGCCGATCGTTTCGATATGCAGATTGGCGAATTTCCGCAGCAGCGGATACAAGTTCCGGTCGCTGCCATAGCCGACGCCGGACAGGATGACCACCAGTCCGGGATAATCATTACCCAGGGCATGCAGATCATTCCAGTTCAGCTGATCCATACCGATCAGCAGCGGGATCTTCTGGTCAGCCAGCATGGACAGCAATTCGCCGCTGTTCCAGCCGGCCAGGCTGTAGGCATGGTCATTGTCACCCGGGAACATCCGCACCGCCCGGACGTTGTTGCGCCGAAGCTGCTCCAGGAGGACAGCCGGAGCCGGGAACTCGCCGGTGTGATGCGGCATGACGACCCAGACCGGATCGAGCCGGTCCTGGCCGGCGATTTCCTGCAGAAGCAGGTTGTTGCCCAGGACCGGATCGTATTCGCGGGCCATGGCATGATAGACCAGCGCCCGGTCGATGCCATAGAATTGCATATGCTCCAGCAGATCCTCGAGCTTGTAAAAGGACCCCGGATTCACGACACTCCGGCGGCCAAAAGAACAATCACAGTCCCAGAATGAGAGATGCTGATCCATTTTCGCTACACCTCGCTTCAGAATAAGATGTCCAGGTAATTGGTCGCAATTTTGCGGACGGTTCGGGCGTCCAGCCTTTCGACACCTTCCCGGGCGGCGATTTCATCGCAAAAATCGCTCCGGTACAGCTCAAGCCGGATTTCCAGCGGGAGTAAAGGCCGCAGGGGACGAATTTCATGGATCAAAGCCAGAGATGCCGCCGCAGCCTCCCGGATGCGCTGTTCGGCAGCCGACTCCGGCACCAGTTCGGCCCGGTTCCGGCCGATGCCTTGCTTGACCACCGCGCAGGCCAGGGGACCGATAAACTGTCTGGCTTCAGTACAGGCCGCCTGGTCACCGCTCAGCATCACGACCGGCAGGTTGAATTCGCCCGCCATGATGCCCCATTGGCCAATTTCGCCGGTGCGCCGGCCATTGACCGAATAGTTGAACCATTGCCGGGAGTTCTGGGTGTGATCCAGGAAACCGTTCCAGGTACCGGCCATGGCGTGGGCGCCGACAAACATCACGGCATCCAGACCCTGATCCAGCTGCCGGCGCATCGGTCCGGCGGCAATCTCGGCCCGCGGATCCAGCTGGTCCAGCCGGAAATTGCCGCCGCCGCCATGTCCGTCACAGACCAGAACCCGCCCGGCCCCGCCCAGAAAAGCGCCGTCCACGGCCGCGTTGGTGTCGGCCATCAGCCGCTCCAGGCTGTAAGCATAGCGGGGGTGTCCTGGCTGGATCATATCCATGCTGTCAATACCGCTGATACCTTCCAGATCGGTCATGATATAAATGCTTTTTCCCGTTCCCATCGCGCTGCACCTCGATCAAGCTTCCAGGATTTGCAGGGCATTGTCCCGGCAAACCTTCCGGTACGCCACCTCGGATATTTTACCTTGCTGAACGGCATCGTCCAGCCAGAAGGAAGTTTTGGCATATTCGCCGGCGGTGCAGATATCGGTGCCGAAGTAGAGCCGGTCCTGGAATTCCTCGATAAAACGCCAGCCAAAGGCCGAATCCCGGGACAGGGCATTATAACCGCTCATCGCGGAAAGATCGCCACAGAGGTTGGGATAGCGGCGCATCAGATCGACCACCCGCCCGGGCGTCACCTTGCCGGTCGGATAACCTTGGCCGTCGGTCGGATTGGTCCCGATTTCCGCCCAAAAAGGCTGGGAATGGCCGATGAATTTCAATTCCGGGAATTTAGCCAATTCCTTTTCCAGGCGATGCAGTCCGGGCTCGTCAACCAGTCCATAGCAATTGCCGATCTGCGGACCGATGTGGAAGAGCACCGGCAGCTGGTTCTTTGCGCAATGGGCAAAGAGGTTTTCGACCAGGGGATCATCAAAGTAAAGATTGGCGGTTATTTCACCGACCCCCCGGGCGCCCATTTCTTTATAATAGCGCAGAAAATGGGACAGGTCGCTGGTCGGATTGTTGTCGCCCATGCGCGGATCAATATTGCAGAACCAGTAGAACAAGTCGGCATATTGATCGACCAGCAGGGCCGCTTCCTCGTTGGATTGGATCCGGCCGGCGCATTCCGGATTCAGGGCCGGCAGAATGACGCCTTTGCCGATGCCCAGCTCCTGGTACATGGCCCGGAGCTGCTCCGGCGACGCGAAGGGGTGGCCGGTGCCAATTCGCCCGATACCCTCACCGTTCCTGGTATGGACGTGGATGTCGATTTTCTTGATCTGGGGCATGAGTTTAATTCTCCTTTCCTGAAAACCCGAAGGGATAGCGGGGACTGACCGCGACCGGCAGTCTGCCCTGGGGTTTCAGATAACCAAATAATATTTTCAGCGCTGCGGAAATGGAATAGGGACAGTCGCTGTAAGTTACCAGACAGTTGTGCAGGCGATCCAGCTTGTTCAGGATATAGGGGTTGCCCAGGATGATAAAAGCAGTCCCGGGTGCCTGCCGATTCAGCGCATTGATCAAATCAGCCTGGGTGGACGGGATGCTGCCGCTCCAGGATTTATAGGAAATAACCCGGACAATGGTCGCAAAGATGACCTGGTCATATTCGGCCGCCAACGCCAGGACCTGCTTCGACTCGGCTTCGTCCGGGTCTTCGCTGACCAGGTGGAGCCGCACCTCACCGGCATAATTCCGGCATTGTTCCAGCAAGTCGGCGGCCTTGCTGGTGATATTGCTGTGCATGTCTTTGGCTATCCCGCCCTCTTCCTGGCTGCGGGTGACCACCAGCAGGATTCTTGCCCCTGGCAGGCTGCTGAGCGGCAAGTTCGCTCCTTCCAGCAAAGTGACCGAGCGATCGGCGATTTCGCGGGCGACCGCCTGGTTTGCCGGTGTGCCAACCGTGGCCCGGACTTTATCCGGGTCGATCGGCTGGCTGGTCAGCGTGCCCATGCGTTCCAGGGTGGCCAGAATCCGCCGCACCGAGGCATCGATCTGCGACCGATCGATCATGCCGGCCTCGACAGCCGCCAGAACGGCATCCAGCGTTATTGCCGGGTCCGTGGCATAATCCTGGAGAATGATGTCATGTCCGGCCTGGACAGCCATGACCGCGCTTCTTTCCAAACCATAAATGTCCTTGATGCCTTTCATGGCCAGACTGTCGGACAGGATCAGGCCATCGAAGCCGAATTCCCGGCGCAGCAGCCCGGTGATGATCTGCCGCGACAGCGTGGCCGGCAGACCGTCCTCATCGCGGCCCAGGAGCGCCGGGAAAACGATATGGGCGGTCATGATGCCTTGCAGACCGGCCTGGATCAGCTCCCGGAAGGGTTTTAGCTCGATTTGCATCAGCCGGTCCCGGTCATGCCGGACGACCGGCAGGGCGATATGCGAGTCGACGGCTGTGTCGCCGTGACCGGGGAAGTGCTTGCCGTTCGGAATGATTCCGGCCTCCTGCATACCCTGGACATAGGCGCCGCCCAGCCGGATGACCGGTTCCGGCCGGTCGCTGAGCGCCCGGGTGCCGACGATCGGATTATCCGGGTTCGTGTTGATGTCCAGCACCGGGCAGCACAGGATCGTGAAGCCGAGCGCCCGGGCTTCCCGGGCAATGACCTGGCCCATCTGGAACGCCAGGCGGGCCGAATCGGTCGCGCCAAGCGCCATGAAGGTGGGGAAGGATGTGCCGAAATCGAACATGTCCGTGATACCGGATTCGGCATCCATGAAAAGACCCAAAGGCAGGCAGGCGGCCCGGATATAACGGTTGATTGCCGCCACAACCCCCTCCAGGTCGCGGACCCCCTGCTGGGTGATGACAATGGAACCGAGGGTTCCGATACAGCCTTCCTGCAGCAGTTGGAAAATCCGATCGGGATAATCGTAACCGCGGACGCAGATCATGAGGCCAACTTTCTGGCGCAGCGTCAGGCGTTGGAAAATCTGTTCGGCTTCATTCATGGCGGCTAACCTCTTTTGCGGCATATTTGGCCCGGTATTCGCCGGGGGTGATCGCGACGATTTTCTTGAAGGTCCGGATAAAGCTGAAACGGTTGTTGTAACCGACCAGGCCGGCAATCTGTTCGATGCTGTTCTCCGTATCGGTCAGCAGGGCTTTGGACTTTTCAATCCGGATCTTGGATACATAATCCCAGAAGCTGATCCCGGTCTTTTCCTTGAAGGTCTTGCAAAAATAGGAAGGATTATAATTGAAGTGCCCGGAAACCGTGACGAGGGAAATTTCTTCCCGGTATTTTTCCTCGATGTATTGTTTGACATCCGATACGAAACTCCGGGTATCGGATTTCTGCTGATCCAGCTGGTAATTGATGATGATCTGGAAGATCCGGATGATCCAGTCCCGGAACTGCTGAATGCTGGCGAACCGCCCGATCGGCGGGTTGATGTCGTCGTCCGGGGCGAAAACGCCCTTTCGGCTGGCGCCCAGCTCATAAATGCCGCGCTGGATGATGCCGATCATGTTTGACAGGCAGACTTCAATATTGTGCAAGCTTTTGTTATATTGCAGAATATAACCCAGCATTTCATTCACGGTCAGGACCATTTTGTCATAATCGCCCAGTTTGATCAGCATCATTAACTTCTGTTCGATTTCCACCGGGTAATTCAAGCGGTCAACCTGACTGCCGGCCACGGCTGTATAGCTGATAACCGGCGAATCCTCATACAAGAAATCAAAGTGCAAGGCTTCCTGGGCTTCCCGGCAGGAAATGCCGATACCGGCCAGCCCCTGCTGCAGACTGCCGATGCCGATCTGGATCGGCAGCTCCAGATATTCCGCGATACTGGCCTGGAAATCCTCCAGCGTCTGTTGAATCAGGCCTTCCATCTCATGCCGGTTGACCGCGGCGTCCAGCTTCAACAGCACCAGCAGGTGATTTTCCTGATTGCGCGTGCAGTCGACAGCGATCGCCAGATTGCTGAAGATTTTCTCGGCCATGTTCTGCAGGGCCGTCAGCTTGAATTCAACCTCCTGGACAGTCAGCTTGTCCCGCACCGGAGGGACGGCATTCAGGACGGCAACCAGGAAATATTCGTAATCCAGACCAAT
>JAEXPB010000165.1 GCA_023438965.1 Bacillota bacterium
CCATAATAACCGACCTTTATGTCCGGACCGCCGATTCGGAAGCGCTGACCGCTTATTCTGAAGCTTACGCGACTCATCTGACCGCTATCAAGACCGCGCTGACAGATCTGGGCACCCAGGCCATCGCCGCCGAAACCGCCCAGCTGCGGGCCGATTTGAATGCGGGTCAGGCGGAACTGGCCGCGAACCGGGATAAAGCCGCGCAGGAACTGGCCGCGGCTGAACAGGAGCTCCAGGCAGCCGAAGCGAAAATCGCTGCCGGCGATGCGGAGCTGAACAGTCAGCAAGCCCGTTACACGAAGGAACTGGCTGAACAGGAAGCCAAGCTGGCTGCAGGTCAAGCCGCTTATGCCGCCGGGCTTAGCCAGTATCAGGCGGGACAGGCCCAGTGGCAAGCCGGCTGGCAGTCCTACCAGGCCGGCGCCGAGCAATTGGCCGCCTCGAAAACACAGCTGGATGAAGCCGGTCGCCAGATCACCGCAAATGAAAGCCGGCTGGCAGCGGCCAAAACCGAGCTTGAGGCCGCGGCGCTCCAGATCAAGCCCTTGCAGGACGCCCTGGTGATCCTGAACAAGATCCAGGCCAGCCTGCCGGGCAGTCTGCCGCCCCTGACCAGCCCCGAACTGGACCAGCTGGTCGCCGCCCTGGAAGGCAAGGCGCCCAGACTGGCCGACCTGGTCCGGCGCATTTACGCCATCAGCGATCCCAACCTGCTGGCGCCGCTTTTCGAACCCCTGAAGCAGGCCCTGGGCGATTTCCAGAAGCTCCTGGCCGCTTCGGTCAAACAATATGAGGACGGTTTGGCGCAATACCAGGCCGGCGCAGCCGAACTGGCCGCCGGCAAGGCGGCGTATGCCCAGGGATTGGCGGAATACCAGGCCGGCCAGCAACAGCTGGCGGCGGCCAAAGCAAAGCTGGATGGCAGCAAGGCTGAGCTGGACCAGGCCAAGGCGACCCTGGATGCCTCGCAAGTTCAGCTGCAGGATGGAGCGATTGCCCTGGCTCAGGGTGAAAACACGCTCAATAGCCAGCTGACCGCCGGACGCGCCGAATTGTCCGCCGCCCGGGATGAGCTGGCCGTCGGCCGCACCGTTTATGAAAATGAGAAGCTCACTGCCGAACGGAAACTGGCTGACGCGGAAGCGCAGCTTAAGGAAGCGGCCCGGAAGCTCCTGGAGATTCCGGATGGCTGGTATGTGCTGACCCGCGACGGCAACCCCGGCTATTCCGGCTATGGTGACGATGCCCGACGAATCGGAGCTGTCGCCCGGGTTTTCCCGCTTTTCTTCTTTCTGGTCGCCGCCCTGGTCTGCCTGACGACGATGACCCGGATGGTTGAGGAGGAACGGATCCAGATCGGCACCCTGAAAGCCCTCGGCTACAGCACGCTGAAAATTGCCTCCAAATACCTGGTTTACGCGCTGCTGGCCAGCCTTGCCGGCGCCCTGGCCGGTCTGGCTGTCGGTTTTCGCCTGTTCCCGACGCTGATCATGGGTGCCTACGGCATCATGTACCAAATCCCGGTACGTCTGACGACCGTGCAATTCGGCTATGCGGCTCTGTCAATAGGCATCGCCACGGTCGTGACCACGGCGGCGGCCCTGCTGGCCACCCTCCAGGAATTGCGTGCCGAGCCGGCCGTGCTGATGCAGCCCAAGGCGCCCAAACCCGGCAAGCGGATTTTCCTGGAGCGGATCAAGCCGTTGTGGCAGCACTTGTCCTTCTCGCACAAAGTCACGGCCCGCAACATTTTCCGCTATAAAAAACGCTTCCTGATGACCGTGATCGGCATCGCCGGTTGCACAGCCCTGCTGGTGACCGGCTTTGGCCTGCGCGACTCGATCGGCGCCATCGTCGGCACCCAGTTCGGCAAAGTTTTCCTATATGACGGCCTGCTGGCTTACAATACCGACAACGGCGCCGGAACCCACGATACCGGCGCGATCCTGGGCGAGAACCCGGCGGTCGGTGCCTGGCTGGATGTGTTGAATGAAACGGTCAGCGCCGGAAAGGCCGGCTCGGACCGCACCTTCGAAGCCACGCTGCTGGTGCCTTCGGATGTCGGACAGATGGCCGGCTTCTACGACCTGCACAACCGCCAGACCGGTGCGCCGCTGCCCCTGACCGGCGACGGAGCGGTGATCTCCGAGAAGCTGGCCGGACTGCTCGGTGTCGGCGTCAGCGATTCGTTCACCTGGCAGGATGCGGAGAAGCGCACCTACACCATCCGGGTAGCCGGCATCGCCGAAAACTATCTGGCGCACTATATCTACCTGTCACCGGAATACTTTGATATAATCACCTTGAGGACGCCGCAATACAATGTCGCCGTATTCAACCTGAAGGACGCGGCGGCGATTGACCAGAAAGCGTTCAAGGCCGAGCTGCTCAGCCATGACGGCGTCCTGGGGGCGATCTTCACGATGAGCATCATGGACGAATTTGCCGATACCATCCAAAGCCTCGACTACGTTGTGCTGGTGCTGATCCTGTCGGCCGGCGCCCTGGCCTTCGTCGTCCTGTACAACCTGACCAACATCAACATCACGGAACGGATCCGGGAGATCGCCACCATCAAGGTGCTGGGCTTCCGGGACAAGGAGGTCTCGGCCTATGTCTACCGGGAGAACCTGGTCCTCACCGTCATCGGCGCCCTGGCCGGCTTGCTGCTGGGCATCGTGCTGCACCGTTTCGTGATCGGCACCATGGAGATCGACAACATGATGTTCGGGCAGGACATCCATCCCCTGAGCTTTGGTTTGTCCATTGCCCTGACCTTGGCCTTTGCCCTGCTGGTCAATATCTTCATGTATTACCACTTGCGCCGGATCAACATGGTTGAATCCCTGAAATCCGTTGAATAACCGCTGCGAGCGGCGGAAGCGTAACCGGAGGCGAAGACGAAACGATGAACAAGAGTAAAACGATGCGTATCACCAAAGACCCGGAAATCCGCCGGCAGGAGATTCTCGACACCGCCGGCGCATTATTCGAATCCAACGGGATCGGCAAAACATCCATGGCCGAGATCGCTGAAGCCGTCGGCGTCGCGAAAGGACTGGTCTATTACTATTTCGCTTCCAAGGAAGCCCTGATCGAAGCCATCATCGATCAATTCATCCACAAGCTGGATGAAGCGCTGGCGGACATTGTCGCCCGGGGTGACCTGGATTTTTATGCCAAGCTGAACGCCATCCTCAACCTGTATTTCCACTTTATCCAGAACCATCCGACTGTCCTGGTCCTGTCGCCGGCCAATTCCGAAGTCTTCAACCTGCTCCGCGACCGGCTGTCGGATATCGCGCTGAACCATGCCCTGGTGCTGCTGCAGCAAGGGGCCGGCCAGAATGTGATCCGGATCCGGTATCCGGAATATATGCTGAAGATTTTGATCCGCGGCCTGGGTGACCTGTATATCGACGGCGTGCGCCAGCTGGAAATCCACGCGGCGCTGATCGAACAGACCCTTGGCCTGGAACCGGGACAACTCCGCCTGGCCTGAGAAGTCCTGCCCTAGTCAGCCTCGACAGTGCCCACGATCGTCAGACCCAGGGTGGAGCGGTCGTTTAGCAGATCGACCAGCCGGGTGGACGCCAACAGGCAGCCGGCGACCTTGAAGATCCGGACAACCGGACGCAGGCAGGCCTGCGGGTTGTTCCGGACGACGATGCCATGACTGCCGTCGCTCAGGCATACCGTGATGCCGGGCGGGTAGGGGACGATTTTCTGCAGGAAAACCTTGACCAGATCGCTGCTGAAGGCGGTGCCCGTGCTGCCCATGATATACTCGATCGCCTCGGCTGTCGGCAGGGCTTTCCGGTATGGCCGGTCGGAGGTCAGGGCGTCAAATACGTCCGAGATGGCGATGATCTGGCCGTACCGGGTAATGCCGCCCTCCGCTTTGTGGTTTGGGTAGCCGGTGCCGTCAATTCGCTCATGATGGTCGATAATGGCCGTCAGGGCTTCATCGGGGACCTGAAAACAGTTCAACAGATATTTATAGCCGTTCCCCGGATGCTCCTTGATGACGGCGAATTCGTCGTCGGTCAGGCGACCGGGCTTGTTCAGGATCTCCTTGTCGACGAAGACCTTGCCGATGTCGTGCAGGATGGCGGCGATGCCCAGGACATGCAGTTCAGTGCGGTCCAGGCCCATGGCCGCGCCGATGATCAGGGACAGGACGCAGACATTGACCGAATGATAATAGGTATAATCGTCAAAAATCTTCAGGTCCAGCATGTTGACCTGGATGTCGCTGGCCGAGACTATCTGGTCCAGCATCGTGTCGACCAGCCCGTTGAGCAGGTCGATTTTCTGGTTCGGATCACCCTTGGTCCGTTTGGCATCGGTGAACAACTCCTTGATCACGTTAACTGACCGGGCGCGCAGGGTACTGGCGATCACATCGGCAACTTCAATATCGTCGGAAAGCGCGTCGGCAATATAGATGCCATGAAAGCCGTAATGACGCAGGCGCCGGATATAGGCATCCTGCAGGGGAACACCCTGCTTCAGCAGAACCTCACCCTTCCGGCCGATAATTGCCTGGCCGCAAAGCATGCCCGGGCGCAGGCAGTTGACGGGTATAAAACGCACGTGGGCATCCTTTCCGATCGGCGGCCGTCAGGGCGGCCGATACGTATGGTACTGGCTCGGCATTATATCATGGGCGTAACCCGGGCAGCAATTGAGCGCGGATTACAAACTGATTGCTAATTCAAGGGCATCTTGTTTTGGCACAGCATGCTTTGACAAACCAGCAGCCGGCAGATTAAAATACCATCATGCGTAAATACCGGCGCATATTGCCGGCGCTGCGATTGGAGGTACCATGAGTCCGTCGGAATCTTGCCGGCCTTTGATTGACAAGCGACGTCATGCCCGGTACAAACGCCTCCTGGATATCATTCTGGCCTTGGCGGCCTTGCTGATCCTGGCGCCGATCATGCTGATTATCGCATTGATAATCACCGGGGAATCGCCGGGACCGGTCATTTTTTGCCACAGCCGGCTTGGCCTGGGCGGCCGGCTGTTCACCGTTTACAAATTCCGGACGATGCAGGCCGGCACCGCGGATCCTTTCCTGAGTCTCAGCGGAAACCAAAGGGATGAGTTTCAGGTCAATTTCAAATTGCCGGATGATCCCCGGGTTACCCGCATCGGCAAAGTGCTGCGCCGGTTCAGCCTCGACGAATTGCCGCAGTTCTGGAACGTCTTGAAAAATGAAATGAGCATCGTTGGGCCGCGGCCGATCACACCGGCCGAGCTGCCCCGTTATGGTCCGGATGGCAACCTGCTTTTATCGGTCAAACCGGGTTTGACCGGCCTCTGGCAGGTCAGCGGGCGCAACGCCTTGCCCTACGCCAGACGGATACAACTGGATCTGGACTACGTCCGGCAGCATTCCCTGCGACTGGATCTGACCATCCTGCTGGCAACTTTCCGGGCGATCTGCTCCCGAAAGGGGGCCTGCTGATGATCCGGCTTCTGATCGGCATTACCCTTTCGGAAACCGGCGGCAGCCAACAGGTGGTTTACGACATCATCGCCGGGCTGCCGGAAGATGATTTCGCCATCACCCTGCTGACCGCACCGGGCGGCAGCCTGCTGGACCGGATTGCGGAACTGAACCGGTCGCGCCGCCGCCCGGTGCGACTGAAGACGATTGACTGCTTAAGCCGTGACCTTTCGCTGCGCCGCGACTGGGCTGCCTGGCTCAAGATCAGGCAGATCCTTGGCCGCGGCAATTTCGACATCGTCCACTTCCATAACTCGAAGATCGGTCTGCTCGGCCGTCTGGCCGCCTGGACCGCCGGAGTGCCGGTCATTCTGTATACCATGCATGGCCTGGCCATCAACCGGACCAACACCGGTCGATTCTACCCGCTGGTCAGCCTGGCGGAGAGATTCGCCGCCCGGCTGCCCAGCCAGGTTGTCTTCGTGGCGGAGAGCGACCGGATCATCGGCATCCGGAACCATTGGGCCGTTTCTGCCGCATCCTGCGTCATACCGAATGGCATCGCCGACCTGGCGTTTCCAGCCGCCGGTCTGCGGGAATCCCTGCATATTCCAGCCGAACTGCCGCTGATTATGTTCGTTGCCCGGCTGGCGCCGCCCAAAGACCCTTTGTTGGCAATCCGGATGTCGCAGGGATTAACCGCGCGGGGCATCGATCACCGGCTGATGATCATCGGCGACGGGCTTTTGCGCGAATCATGCGCGCGACTGGCGGCCCAGCCGGAAACCGCCGGCCGGGTGATCCTGCTGGGCGAGCGCGGCGATGTGCGCGCGCTGCTGCCGGAAGCTGACCTGTTCTGTCTTTTTTCGGCCTGGGAAGGCCTGCCGGTCAGCATTCTTGAGGCCATGGCCGCCGGTCTGCCGGTTCTGGCCAGTCGAACCGGCGGGGTGTCCGAACTGGTGCAGGACGGAATGACCGGTTATTTGCTGGATACGCCGGATTGCCAGACCGCCGTTCATCTGGCGGCCCGGTTGCTGAGCGACCGCTATTTGGCACAGGAGATGGGCTTCGCTGGCCGACAGCGGGTTTTGACCCGTTTCACCCTGGCCGGGATGGTCAAGGCCTATCGCAACCTGTATGAAACGGCGGCCTCTCCGGCCGGGCGGCCTTCCGGCGGGTGGCGGTGGCGTTCATGAACCGGCTGCGGCTTTACGCCGGCTTCGCGCTTGCGGCCGGCATCGTGCTCATG
>JAEXPB010000308.1 GCA_023438965.1 Bacillota bacterium
CCCTTTGCCTGCCTGCCGAATCATGTCACCGGCAAAGGAATGATCAAGGAGCTGCGCCGCCTGTATCCGCAAGCCAATATTGTGCCGATCGACTATGACCCGGGCGCAAGCGAAGTCAACCAGCTGAACCGGATCAAGCTGATGATTGCCACAGCGTTCCGGCGGCAGCCGCCGACCGTGGACGATGACCGGAAACCGACCGCAGCCAGTAGCCAGGATGCGCGATTTGCGCTACACTGAACTGAATTGCAGAGACTGATCATGGCCAGACCGGATCCGGCCAACGAATGATCGACGGGGGGATATTCATGCACCAGATATTTGAAACCAGTCATGCGCCTTTGCCTATCGGGCCTTATGCCCAGGCCATCCAAGCCGGCAATATGGTTTTCGTGTCCGGCCAGATCCCATTGAGCCCGGAAACCGGCGAACTGGCCGGACCGGACCTGGCTGACCAAACCCGGCAGGTGCTGCGCAATCTGCAGGCGATTTTGGATCAGGCGGGCTGCAAGATCAGCGAAATCGTCAAGACGACAGTTTTCATGACCGATCTCAAGGACTTCGCCACGTTCAACAAGCTGTATGCCGAGTGGCTGGGGTCCCATACGCCGGCCCGGTCGACAATTCAGGTCGCGGCTCTGCCCAAAGGTGCCCAAGTTGAAATCGAAGCCATCATAGTCAAGGAGATAAAGCGATGAAAGATAAAGTCCGACTCATCACGTACAGCGGAATCCTCTCCGCGGTGATCATGCTGGCGACCTTCGTCATCCGGGTTCCGATCCCCAATGCTTACGGCTACGTCAATTTCGGCGATGGCGTGATTTTTGCGACGGCCGCCATAATCGGCCCTTTTGCGGCCATTTGCGCCGGATTGGGTTCGGCCCTGGCGGACTTGATCGCCGGCTATACGATCTATATGCCGGCAACTTTACTGATCAAGGGCGCCATGGGCCTGCTGGCCGGCCTGGTCCTGAAAAGGCGCCCCCAGCTGGCGTTATACTGGCTGGCATTGTTGTTTCTGGTTTGCGAGGTGATCATGATCGGTGGTTACTTCCTGTTCGAGAGCTTGATTTATGGCGTTGAGGCGGCCGCCGGGGCCTTGCTCGCCAATTCAATCCAGGGTGCGGCCGGTGTGGCCATGGGTCTGGTTATCGTGCCGCTGGCCCGTCGCATCAAGTTCTGACCGGTTATGGTATAATAGGCCAAGTCCTGACTGCTGCGAAATCCATGGTGACAAAAGCGGATAGGCCAGTATCCGCCAGGGAGGTTCCGCGTGAGTGAAGAACCGGAACAGGATTGTCTGGAAAGGGCTCGGGCCGGTGATCCCGACGCTTTTGCCATCTTGGTCGAGAAATATTCCGGCCGCCTGTTCGGCGCCTGCTTCAACATCCTCGGCAACAGGCAGGATGCGGAGGACTGTGTGCAGGAGGCCTTCATCAAGGCTTACCGCTCGATGCGGGAGTACAATGGCCTGTCGGCTTTCTATACATGGATCTATCGGATCGCTGTCAACACCAGCCTGGATTTCCGGCGCAAAACACGCAAAACAAGAATCTATTCTCTGGACGAAGCTTTGGAAACCGAGGATAGCCAGATTTTCCCGCAGATCGCGGACAGCGAACCGCTGCCGGACGAGTTGGCCGAAGCCGCGGAAACCAGCCGGATGGTACGGCAGGAAATCGGTCAGCTGCCGGAATTCCTGCGTGACATCCTTGTTCTGCGCGATCTGGAAGGTTTGAGCTATCATGAATTGGCCAGTATCCTCCATCTGTCTGAAGGAACCGTCAAATCACGCTTATCGCGGGCCCGCAGCCAATTGATGACCCGCATCCGGCAGCGGGAACAAACCGACAGCCGGCCGCGTCTAACAGGTAAATCCCGATGACGGGACGGAAAGGAGGTGCCGGCGCCATGCCAAACCGATGTGCTGATTTCATGGCTTTGCTGCCCGAATATATCGATGATGAGCTGGCGCTTTCCGACCGCATCCGGCTGGAAGAGCATCTGGCGCAATGCCCATCCTGCCGTCGGGAACTTGAGCTGCAGCAGGCATGGCTGCCACACCGCCATGCCCTGACTGAAGCATTTGAAAAGCGGGTGGTTCCGGCTGGCCTGAATGATCGGATCATGTCCGCTGTCCGCGCCGAACACGCGACGCCGCATTACATGCGCTGGCTGACCGTCAGCTGGCGCCGATCGGCATACCGGCTGGCCGGCGCTGCCGCCATGGTTGTCCTGCTGCTGGTGGCTCTGCGGCTCTATCAAGGCATCGGCATGGCTTCCGCGACCACCACGGCAGCCAGATACAGTCTGACCAAGGCCGGCAACAATCTGTCTGACCAGGCGATCGCCCCGGTGAGCGGGAGTCAGGAACTCAACGCCGGAACCGGCAGCAACGGAAAAAGCGCAGGTACTGCGGCCGGGTGGCTGGTCTACAACGGCAGCCTGGCAAACCTGGATGACGATTGCGTGACCGTCGAGTCCGCTGCGGCCCAGGCGACTGCCAAACGCGATTTGCTGCCGGCGATCCAGACAGCCATCAGTCAGGCCAGGATCCTGCGCATTCTGACGAAAGCCGGCCCACCCAGCCAAACGTTGATCCTGACAGCGTGGCCGTCAGCCGAGGCGGAATCCCAGCTGGCTGCGTTGAAAAATGCATTTGCCACTTGCGAAAACACCCCCCGGATTGAGATAATCAAGGCAGGCGATTTGCCAGCCAAGCTGAATAGCCTGGAAACCAACCTGTATGCCAGGATTTTCGAGCAACCGCCGGCTGAATACGTCTGGATTCTCATCCTGATGGGGGAGTGATCGCTTGCCTGAACCGACTTTGCTGCTGCTCGATGGCAATAGTTTAATCAATCGGGCTTTTTATGGCCTGCTCGGCCGCCAGAACCTGACAGCGCCCGATGGCACACCCACCGGAGCGCTGTTTGCATTTTTAAACATGTTCCTGCGTTATCGCGATGACCTTCAGCCAACCCATATCGTCGCCGCTTTCGACCGCAAGGAACCGACTTTCCGCCACCAGTGGTTCACCGGCTACAAGGCGACCCGCAAGCCGATGCCGGATGAACTGGCCATCCAGTTGCCAATCCTGAAGGACATCCTGCGGAGCATGGGGATCAGCTGCCTGGAAATGGCTGGTTATGAAGCGGACGACCTGCTGGGGACATTGGCCGGGTTAGGCCGTTCCAGCCAAATGCCGGTTTATATCGTCACCGGCGATAAGGACAGCTTCCAGCTGGCCGACGCAGGCGTCACGATTCTCCAGCCGGTGACTCGCGCCGGCAAAACAGAAAACGAACGATATGACGAAGCCGCCATCCGGGACCGCTATCAGGTCTCACCGGCTCAGTTTGTCGATCTGAAGGCGATCATGGGCGATCCGTCGGACAATATTCCCGGCGTCAAGGGGGTCGGGGAGAAGGGCGCGATCGAGCTGATCACCCGTTATGGCTCACTCGACGGCGTTTATGCCGCCCTGGATGATATCCGGCCGGCCCTGGCCGAGAAACTGCGGGCCAGCCGGGAGATGGCCTACCTGTCGCAGCGCCTGGCGACAATTTGCCGGACCGTACCGATTTCTGCCGTTCTGGACGACTTTCGGGTCCAGCCGGTCGCTGCCGAAGCGCTCGCCGCCTTGCTCAACCGCTTGGGATTCAAAAACCTGCTGGCGCGGTTGAACCTCTCCGTCCAACCGGCGCCGGCCGCGGCCGGCGAGTTGCCTTGCTGCACGCTGGCGAGCCTCGACGAGTGGCGGCGCCGGCTGGCCGACCAGCCCGAGCTGCCGGCGGTCCTTCTGGCCAATGACCGGACCTTGTTCTGGACCGCCGCACCGGACCAGGTCAGCAGCCTGGCGGCGGAGGACTTCGCCGCGGCCTGGCAGGCCCTGGCGGCAAGCGGCTGCCGGGTGGCAGTCCTGGACTGCAAGCAGCTGCTTCATGCCGCCGGACAAACAGCATTCGGCGGCCCGGTGCATGATATCCTGATCGCGGCTTATCTGCTTAACCAGATTGACGGGAAGCCGGATTTGGACCGGCTTTACCAGCGCGTCACCGGCCAGGCCAGGCCAGAAAGCGCCCGCGGCGACCAAACGGGCGCGGCCGCCGCCGGTCAGCCGGGAACGGGAAGCAGGCCGGAACGCCAGCAGCCGGTGCAGCAAGACCTGTTTTCCTTGCCGCTGCTTGGGGATGACGAACCCGGATTGAACCCGTCGAACGAATGCTCCGCCGCCGGCGCTTCGTCAGCCGTTGCGGACGCCGCCGACAGTTGTGATCTCGCGGCGCGCGTTCTGGCCATCCGCAGCATTGCCTTGCGCCAGCAACAGCAAATCGCCGAACGGCGGATCGACTATCTGACATATGCAGTCGAAATGCCGCTGGCCGGCATTCTGGCCGCCATGGAAAAGCAGGGCTTTATGGTTGACGAAACCGTTCTGGCCAGCCTGGGCCAGGACATGAGCCAACGGCTGGATAGCCTGCAACAGGAGATTTTTTCCATGGCCGGGCGCAGCTTCAACTTGAATTCGCCGCGCCAGCTGGGTGAAGTGCTCTATGACGATCTGGGCCTGACGACCGGCAAAAAGCGGAGCGGCGGCAATTACTCCACCGATTCGGAAGAACTGGAGCGTCTGGCCGGCGAGCATCCGGTCATCCCGCTGATTATCGAGCACCGGCAGACCGCCAAACTGCTCTCCACTTACATCGAAGGCTTAAAAAAAGTCATTGATCCGCTTGACCGGCGTGTCCATACCACATTCAATCAGACGCTGACGGCTACCGGACGCTTGAGCAGTTCCGAGCCCAACCTGCAAAATATTCCGATCCGGATGGAAGCCGGCCAGAAAATCCGCCGGGCATTCGTTGCCGCACCGGGACATGTGCTGCTGGATGCCGACTATTCGCAGATCGAGCTGCGTCTGCTGGCTCATCTTTCCGGTGATCAGGCCATGATCGACGCTTTCGTCCGCGCCGAGGACATTCATACCAATACGGCTTGCCGCATCTTCGGCCAGCCGGCATCGGCCATCACACCGGAAATGCGCAGTATTGCGAAGACGATGAATTTCAGCATCGTATATGGCATCAGCGATTTTGGCCTGGCGCGTGACCTGGGCATCCCGGTCCGTCAGGCGCACCACTACATTGCCGAATACGAAGCGCAGTACCCGCTGGTCCGCGACTACCTCAACCGCCTGGTTGCCGATGCCTACCAAAACGGTTACGTGGAGACCTTGTTCGGCCGCCGGCGCTACCTGAGCGAGCTCAAGTCAGCCAACCGCAATCTGCGGCAGTTCGGCGAACGAGCGGCCATGAATACGCCGGTCCAGGGAACCGCCGCGGATCTGATCAAAATCGCCATGGTCCGGGTGGCCGACGGATTCCGGCGGGCTGACCTGCAGGCCTGCCTGATCCTGCAAGTGCATGATGAACTGATTGTCGAGGCGCCGCAAGCAGAAGCCGCCGCAGCTGCCGCCATCCTCAAGGAAGCGATGGAAGGCGCGCTGGAGTTGCGTGTGCCGCTGCTGGCGGAAGTTCGTCAGGGATTGAATTGGGCTGCCTGCAAATAGGCAAAAAGACCGCCAAGCATAGGGAAGGTAAAGCATGTTTATTATCGGTATAACAGGAGGCATTGGCTGCGGCAAGAGCACCGCGGCGCAGATCTGCCGGGAGGCCGGCTTGACGGTGATTGACGCCGACGAGTTGTCGCGGCAGGTTACCGCTTCGGACGGGGTTGCCCTACCGGAGATTGTAGAGCGGTTTGGCGCCGGGATCGTTGACGCGAAGGGCGCGCTGGATCGCCAAGCCATGGCGAGAAAAGTTTTTCAGGACCACCGGTCACTCGACCAGCTCAGCGCCATCGTACACCGGCATGTCCTGGAGCAGATGGCGCTCCAGGTCCAGAAGCTGGCGGAAAAGAAAACCCGTGCCATCGTCCTGGATGTGCCGATTCCAGTCCGGCACGGTTTTCTGGATCTCTGCGACCAGGTATGGGTGATTTGGGCCAGCGACACGGTGCGGCTGGCTCGTCTGGCCGGACGCGGCATGGACGAAAATGAAGCCCGCCGGCGGATGGCCATGCAGATGACGCGGGAGGAGTATGCCGGACTGGCGACGCATATGATTGAGAATGACGGCAGCCGGGAGGAATTGGCGGCCAGAATCCTGGAGCTGCTGCAAAGCGAGCTGGGTCAGCGCGGCATCCGGCTTAAGCCGCCAGTCTCAGCTGATAGCGGCAGCCACGAATGAAACCGGTGTTCGGCTGACCGGATCCACAGATCAAAGTGAACCCGATCTGAATCGGATTATCTGATTCAGATGATATAAAGATCCTGCTGATCAGACGTTAAACCGAAACAGGACCACATCGCCGTCCTGCATGACATATTCCTTGCCTTCCGACCGCACCAGGCCTTTGTCCCGGGCGGCGGCATGGCTGCCGCAAGCGACCAGGTCGGCAAAATTGACAACTTCAGCCCGAATGAAGCCGCGTTCAAAATCGGAATGGATTTTACCAGCCGCCTGCGGGGCTTTGGTGCCGCGCTTGATCGTCCAGGCCCGGACTTCGGTCGGTCCGGCGGTGAGAAAAGACATCAAGCCCAACAGTTTATAACCGGCGTGGATGATCTTGTCCAGGCCGGACTCGGCCAATCCCAGATCCTGCAGGAAAGCTTGCCGCTCCTCCGGATCCAGCATGGCGATCTCTTCCTCAATACGGGCGCTGATCTGGACCATCTCCGCCTTCTCGGCTTCGGCAATCGCGCGGACGGGCTGGATGTAGGGCGATTCCGGACCGGTAAGGGCGTCTTCGGCTATGTTGGCCACATAAAGGATCGGCTTCATGGACAGCAGCGCCAGATCGCGGATCGCCGGCTGCTCATCTTCGGTAAAGGTCAGGGTCCGGGCGGATAGTCC
>JAEXPB010000024.1 GCA_023438965.1 Bacillota bacterium
AAGCGGCTGCGGCCAGGCTGCAGCGGCGTCGGCTGCCGCGCTTGATCGTATTCGGCGGTCAGGCGCGCTTGCATTTCGGCGAACGAATGAGTTTTGGTCGGCCACTCGTGACCAATCAACTGACCCAGTTCGTCCACGATCGGACCATCGGGATGGATCCGGCCCGGCTGGGCATCGGCAATATAAACTTTGGTCAGAACGGCACTGCGGAAATCCTTGCCCGGCGTCACCCGCAGCTCTACGCGGACAACCTCCTGCGGATCGGTCGGCAGACCGACGCAATGGACCTTATAGGAACCGGGGAAAACCGGCAGGAAGAAACGCTTGCTCCAAAGCTCGTCCAGGCGGACGCGGAAACTGACATTCAGGTTGGGGATCTGCTCATAGGGGATCTTCAATTCGCGGCCATCCGCCGTGATGAAGGCGACCGCGATCCGCACGTCGGAATATTGCTCGATACGCAGGTCGGCGCAAAACCAGAGATCTTCGCGCCAGGGCATCTCCCGGGGCCGATCGAAGGCCAGGACCAGCGGCTGGTCGCCATGTTTGGGCTGGGCACCCGCGGGGACAAAATTCTGACAGCCGGAAAACAGTACATATTCCATTGATTGATTCCTCCCTGATTTGCGGTTCAATTGTCATGATGTATTATAACAGGTTGCCGTGATCCGGCCGCATTAAATTCCATTGATATTGAATTTTCACGGCGGCACCGGATGGTCTACGGCTGAATAGCCAGAACGCCGATTCGGCAATAACCGTCGGCGGTCCGGCAATTGGTCGGTCGCGCCAGGCAGCCAGCGCCGGTTCGCGCCGCCGAGCCGGGCCGCGACATGGCTGTTGCCGCCGTTCTCCAGTGCGGTCAACCGGACGATCAGTTCGTAGTCGTGATAGGCCGGCGCGAAACCGGCATTTGTAATCGTCAGCGTCAGGTTGCCATTCCGGCCTGACCGGATTGCGGAAACCCGCACCCCATCGATAAAATACCAGTAGCCCAGCAGGTTGGCTATCCGGTCGTGAAAATGGCCGTGTTCGCGCAGCCAGCCACCAGCGCTGAATCGTCGCGAATGCCCAGGCCCAGGCCGGCGCAGTATTGGGCTAGCTGGAACACTTGTTCGCCGCCGGCCGGGTGTCGAAGCATGTCATCGTTGACGAGTAGGCGGGTGTCCGGGAAATACCGGGTGTGCAGGTCGATGTGCCGCTTGATTACCGCCGCGTCGTACTGTCGCCCATTGCCGCCACCGGTATGCCCCTCGCCAAAAGTGCCGAAGGTGCCGACGTCCACAAACTCGATCAAGGGATGGCCGTTATAGTGCGCGCCATAAGCCCGCATCAGGTTTTCCAGCCTGGCCAGGAATACCGGATCGCCATAATCCGGCTCCCAACAGCATTCCGGCTGTCCATCGAAGGCGCTGATGCGCTCGATGCGACGGCCTGCCGCGCCGGCGGCGCACACCCAGGCCGGTGTCGCGTATTCCAGATGGGAGTTGACTTCATACGTGCAGAGCCGCAAGGCGAAACGATAGCCGTAGGGAGCCCATTCCCGGATGATCTCGTCGATAGGCCGCCAATTCCACTTGCCCTCCGCCGGTTCGACATCCTGCCAATCGAAGCGAATGTAAAGATGGTTGAGGCCGGGGACGTCCGCCAGATGATCACCGGCCGGGATGCTGTCCCGGTAGAACGGACGGGTGAAACCGTTGTCCACATAGTGGACATACCAGCCCTTATGCGGATTTTTCAGGACCGTCTTGTCATCCCGCAGGTTGGACAGGTCGTGATCTTGATCCGGTATGATCGTTAATTCCATAACCAAAACCTCGTGCCGACTCAATCGGCCGGCCAGAGCCGGAACAACCCGACCCCGTGCGGCGCGACTGCCGCGGACAGGCTGCCGGCGGCAGTTCCGCCGTCTTGCTGGCGCCACAAGTCGCGCACGCGCTGCCGGCCGGCCAGTCCGATTTCGGCGAAGTCTGCGGTGACGGAGGCGGTTTCATTCTTCAGGTTGAACAGGCCGACCGCCAGCGATCCGTCGGCCAGCGGCTTGTAAAGCACCGTGCCGCCGGTTTTTTCGATCTCGCGCGCCTGCTGGCCTAGCGGATCCTGGTCCAGTTCCAGCACTTCGTCATTACCGAGTAAGCTCAGCGTAAATGCGTCCAGCCGTTCCGGCGGGCAACCGATGATCAGCGGCGCCGACCAGAGGCACCAAAGGCTGATATGGGCATACTGCTCATCGGGCGTCAGACGGCTTGGCCGCAAGGGTTTCAGGTCCCAGCCGCCCAGTTCGCCGACCCGCAGCGGGCAGGGCATGTTCCAGTGGCCGGGCCGGTTGAAGGGCTGCCAGTCGCGATGTTCTTCCCAGAGATTGCGGATGCCGATCAGGCCGGTATCGCGCAGATGCGGCTCCAGTTGCCGGCGATCCCAGACGTCGACCAGATCATTGGTTGTGCGGCACATGGTGCCGACGGCGGTATATTCGGCCGCCAATTCGATCGCCGCGGAATTCGACAATTCATAGACCACATCGCGGCCGCAGTTCCGCAGCGCGTCGCCCATCCGCCTGGCGCGGGCCAGGCCTTCCGGATCCTGGCGAATGCCCCAGTCATATTTGAAATAATCAAAACCCCATTCAGCCAGCTGACGGGCGTCATTTTTTTCAAAAGTAAACCGGCCGTGATGGCCGATGCCGCTGCGCGGCGGGTCCGGCCGGGTCCAGTCGCCGGCCGGGCTGTCGCTCGATCCGCCGACAAAACCCTCATAAGTCGATGTCCAGGGCGAGGAATACAGACCGGCTTTCAGGCCCATCCGATGCAGGTCTGCGCAGAGGGTGCCCAGGTCGCCGAATTTCCCGTTGGGCTGGATCGCCAGGCCGGGGCCGCCCCGCCAGCCTTGCCAGCCATCGTCGATATTGACATAGCAGTAGCCATGCTGAACCAGCCCGCTCTTCACCAGAGCCGTTGCGGCCGCGCGGGTCGTTTTTTCGGAGACATAGGGGCCCCAGCCGCCATAACTGTTGCAGCCCATCGGCGGGGTCAGGGCGATCTCGTCCCCGATGACCAGGCGCAAGGCGCGGCGGGTCCGGCCATGGCTGTTTGCGGCCTGCAAGTTGACGGACCAGGTGCCGGCCATCGGAACAATACCCGTTATCAGGCCAGTCGCTGCATCGAGGTCGAGTCCGGCCGGCAGCCCTTCGGCGTCGAATCGCATCGGCCGCTCGCCGGTGGCCGCGATCTGGTAGAGAACCGGGTTGCCGGGTCGGGCGCCGAAGATCGGGGCGCCGTTGATGCGGGGAGCCGGTCCTGGGGCGGGGGTCAGAATTTTGCTATTCATGCGGAACTCCTTTTCCGAATATACGAAACCGGAACGAAGAACAGGCAGGGACCGGAAAGATGGTCCCTGCCTGTCCGGCTTCTTTGGTCGAGATCCTGGGTTGAGTTATTTGCCCATCTTGGCAAACGCAGCTTTGCTTTCATCGATGACCGCTTGGCCGCCGGCCGCAAGATATTCCTTGACCAGGGTGGCATAGGCGCTCTCGACGTTGGCTGCCGGTCCGGAGACGATCTTGTTGATGCTGTCGGTCGTCAGAGTATTCAGGGCCGAAGAGTACTTGCCGGCGCTGGCGACGATCGAATCCAGCAGGATGCCCGGTTTGGCGTGGGTCTCCCACATCAGGATGCCATCGCGGTAGTCTTTGCCGTCCTGGCCGCCGAAGCGGGTTTCCAGCAGTTGCTTCTGGACCTTGATGTCCTTGTCGGCCGTCATGTTGTAGACCGGGCAGATCCAGGCGCGCATCCAGTTCAGGGTCTTGTCGTTGTAGGCGGTGTCCTTGGTTACTTTGACGCCATTAACAACAGTGTAGTGCTCGCCTTCGATGCCCCACCACAGCTTGTCATAGCCGACACCGACCAGCCAGTTCAGGTACTTGACACAAGCTTCAGGATTTTTGGCGGTCTTCGGTACAAAATTGTAGAAGCCGACGGCGACGCCCTGCTTGAAGTAGAGTTCGCCGCTCTTGTTCTTAAGGCCGCCGAAAGCCACGATCCGGGCATCGGCGACTTTGGCCCGCAGGCCGACCTGGTTCAGGTCCATCCAGGGGTAGGCGGAATGGTTCTTGACATAAGCGATCTGGTTGTTGGCATAGTTTTCCTTCAGTTTGACGGCGTTGGCATCCAGCGCGAAGTCCTTGTTCATGAAGCCTTCGTTGTACAGCTTGTTGGCAAACTTGAGGCCGTCGACATAGCCGTCCAGCATGAAGGTCGGGATCGTTACCAACTGCTCGTCGGTCGGGGTCTTGCAGAAGGAGAGCAGAATTTCGGACAGGTAGCCGTTGGCATCATTACCGACACCGATCGGCACGACGGTTGTGGTGCCCAGCTTAGCGG
>JAEXPB010000055.1 GCA_023438965.1 Bacillota bacterium
TTTCGGCCCGGATCACATAGAAGGCCGGCAGGCACTTTTCCGACGGCGTGCCGTCGGTGGCCGTCAGGTAGCGGCGTGTCATCGCCTCGGCATCGAGAGTCTCGGCCAGCCGCAGGCCATAGGAGGACAGGAGGGCGGCCAGGTCTTGCGGCGGCAGCCAGAAGAGGAACGGTTCGGTGGCATTGACGGACTGCAGCTCTTCGCTCAGGCAATCGAAAAGCAGCGAACTGCCGGCGGCGGCATTTTCCTGGAAAAACCGGAGCGTCGCCGCGACGGACTCACGAGTCAGGTAATAGGCGACGCCTTCCCAGATGAATAAAGTCGGCAGGGCAGGATTGTATCCTGCTTGGGAAAGCGCGGCGGCGATTGATTCCTTTTCGAAATCGATCGGCACGTAGGTGAGGGTGTCCGGCGTGGCGATGCCGGCCTCCCGCAGCTTGGCGAGCTTGTTGTTCTGGGTGGTCGGGATATCCATTTCAAAGACCCGGGTGGCGGTGAGTTCCGCCTGGTGGCGGATGGCGCGGGTGTCATAGCCGGCGCCCAGCAGGACGATCTGCGGCAGGCCCTGCCGGCAGGCGTCCGTGAAAGCGGCTTCGATCCAGGCGGTGCGGGCCAGGAAGTAGCCATACAGAGGGGAGGTAACCAGGCTGTCGATGGCCCAGCGCCGCCGGTCGGCCTGCGCCAGGAGCAACTTGGCCTCGGGATTCAGGAAGATGTCCGCCAGCGTGTCCGGACCCTGGAGCCAGGGACGATCCTCGCGGGCGGCCAAGGCCCGGCAGAACGCCACTGTGACGGCCGTATCGGAGGGCTTCCGGTCGACGGACTTCCGGCTGTCCGGTGATCCCTGGTCAGTCAAGCCGAGGATGTTGCCGAACGGATCGACAACCTTGGCCGTGCGGATGTTCAGCATGGCGGCCACCGGCGTCAGCAGCGTGGCGCCCATTTGCAGCAGCCGTTCCAGGGCGGCGTCCACATTGTCGACTTCCCAGTAGACATCCGGGGGTGGATTGGCAGCGGGAACCGGGTTTGCCGACGGCGAGCCGGCGCCGGGCCTGGCCTGCGCCAGCGAGAGGGAGCAGCTGCCAACGGTGAAGATGGCGGCAAAAGGAGCGTCGAAAAGCGGCGGATAGCCCAGAAACTCACTATACCAGGCTTTAGCCCTGGCCAAGTCTGCGACTGGATAGACGATGCGTTTGAGCTGCTTGAACATCAATATCCCCCCTGCGACACCTGATTGAACAGGATGATTCTCAGGATATTATAACGCATTTGGCGGCGAGCAGCAGGATCCCGGCGATCACCAGTCCGCCGCCCAGCCATTGCCGGGGCAGGGTCGGCTCGCGGAGCAGCACGGCAGCCAGTACCATGGCCGCCAGGGGAATCATGCCGGAGAAGGCGGCAGCGGCATAGGCGCTTTGCCGGCGAATCCCGGCATAAAAAAAGATAAAGGCGATTCCGGTCACCACGATGCCGTACCAGGCCAGCGCACCCCACCCGGCAGCCGGCAGGCTGGCCAGATGGGCTAAAGGGCGTTCGGATATTGCAAAGGGCACGCAGAGCAAGCCGGCAATCGCCGAAACGATGGCAGTCGAGGCGGCGGGACCGATCGATGGTTGAGCGGTGGATGAAGTCCGGAGATGGTCCCATCTGGCCAGGACATTGAAAGACGATTCACTGGCTGCCGCGAGAAGCACCAGGAGATTGCCCGCCAGGTGGCTGGCCTGGCCGTACAGGATGTCCGCCAGCGTTGGCCACTCGCTTTGAATGCCGGCAATGCCGACGATGGTGCAGGCAATGCCGGCGATCTGCAGCGGTCGGACTTTTTCCCGCAGGGCCAGCCGCGCCAGAATGGCCGAAATGGCCGGCGTGGCGCCGGTCAGGATGCCGGCTTCGGCAGCGGAGGTTTTTTGCAGGCCGACCAGCATGAACAGGCGGAACAGGAAGATGCCGCAGAGGGCCTGACAAAGGAGCAGCAGCCAGGCCCGGCCGGTCAGCCTGGCGCAGATGCCGCGGATTTGGCCGGCCAGCGCCGGCAGCAAGGTGAGTGTAGCCAGGCTCAGGCTGATCGCCGAGATGGTAAAGACCCCCAGGCTGCCGGTCAGGTATTTGCCGGCGACAACCGAGGATCCGGCCAGGGAAAAAGCCAGGAAAAGATAAAGGCTGCCCAGATTTTGCTGCTGATCCTTATGCATAGCTAATAGCCGTCCTATCTGGTTGATCAGCTTTAACTCTAGCTAAACAACTGGTATATTGAAAGTGCCAGTCAGTGGCCAAGTTTATCGGTCCAGTTGATGGAGGGCCTGCTTTTGTGGAATCTTAACCTGTCAAGAAACAGCGAATGGTCGTTGGCGAGGCAGATTTACCGCCAGGTCAGCAGTCTGATCCTGGATGGACGCCTGGCGGGGGGCGAAGCCCTGCCGTCGACGCGCGAATTGGCGCGCGACCTGGGGGTTTCCCGGCATACGGTCTCCGAAGCCTATGAGATGCTGTTGGCCGAGGGTTATCTCTGCTGCAGCCAGGGCGCACCAACCCGTGTTGCACCTGATATCAGCCGTCAGCGGCAGCTGTCGGCTGACCGGTCCGGATCCCCGGCCCATGCCGGCAGCGAAGCGAACCAACGCCATCGTCGGCCGATTCGCTATGATTTCCGGACCGGCCGGCCGGATCTGAGCCAATTTCCGCTGGCAAGCTGGCGGAAGGCAGCCGGGGCAGCCGTGGCAGAGCTGGATCTCGCCAACTGGGGCTATGCGGATGCTGCCGGTCTGCCGGCCCTGCGCGCTGAAATTGCCGCCTGGCTGTTCCGTTCCCGCGGGATGACGGTAGCGCCCGACGATGTTTTCATTACCGCCGGCGCCACCCACGCGCTTTGCATCGCCGTCGACCTCCTGGGTGGACCCGGCCGGCCGGTCATGATGGAGGACCCTTGCCATATCGGGCTCTACCAGGTCCTGCAAAGCCGGCATATGCCGGTCATACCGCTGGAAATTGACCAGCACGGTATCCTGGCTGCCGGCCTCGATCATCCGGAAGCGGCGGCCATCTATGTCACCCCGTCGCACCAGTTCCCGATCGGCGGCATTCTGCCGGCCGGCCGCCGTTCGGCCCTGATCCAGTCGGCTTGCCGGTATGGGCAATATATCCTCGAAGATGATTATGACAGCGAATTCCGCTACGGTGGGGAGCCGGTCTCGCCGCTCTGGAGCCTGGCTCCCGACCGGGTGATCTATATTGGCACCTTCAGCAAGACCCTTTTCCCTGCGATCCGGATCGGGTATGCGATCGTCCCGAGCGTCTTGCAGAAACAATGGCGCTTTCTGCGCACCCATATGGATGTCCAGAATCCACCTTTCGAGCAAGCCGCACTGGCCGGTTTCTTGCGCAGCCGCCAGTTTGACCGGCATGTTCGACGCATGCGGCGGATATACGCCGGCAAACGGAACTTGCTGCTTCAGGGACTGCATATGAGATTCGGCGATAATCTGCAGGTACTCGGCGACGCGGCCGGACTCCACGTGGCCGTTGCTTTGCCTGACTGCCGCCTGCCTGATGACATCATCCGGAAAGCCCGGGAGCAAGGCATTCGCCTGGCTACCGCCCGGCATCATTCGATCCGGCAGACTGCTTTCGCGGACACCCTGATCCTGGGTTTCGGGCATCTGGAGCGGGAGGCGCTGCCGGCTGCGGTCGAAGTCCTGGCGGATTTTATTGCCGACGAGACTGGGCAGGGATCGATTGACCCGTGCGGACAATGTCATTAAAATGGAGATATCCAACGTTCAGTTTGCCGCACCGCCTTCGGCTATGGCAAGCTGAAACAGATATAGCACAACGGTTGCCAAGGCAGAACAACTTCCGGATCCAGATCAATATGATTGCAATGAGCCCTGCCCATGCTGCCAACCCAATATCCAGGATGGGCGTGTAAAGGAGGACTGCAGGATGGACGAAGTGAAATGCCCGGTGACTGGCCGTACCGGCAAGGCGATTGCCGGCGGCGGCACCACGAACAAAGACTGGTGGCCCAATCAAATAAACTTGAAGATGTTGCACCAGAATTCCAGCTTGAGCAATCCGATGGGCGCCGGGTTCATCTATGCGGATGAATTCAAGCAACTCAACCTGGCAGCGGTCAAAAAAGACCTTTATGCCCTGATGACCGACTCGCAGGATTGGTGGCCGGCCGATTACGGCCATTACGGCCCGCTTTTCATCCGCATGGCCTGGCACAGCGCAGGCACCTATCGTCTAGGCGACGGCCGCGGCGGCGCCAGCGACGGTACGCAGCGCTTCGCGCCGCTCAACAGCTGGCCGGACAATGTGAATCTCGACAAGGCGCGACGACTGCTTTATCCCATCAAGAAGAAATACGGCCGCCGGATCTCCTGGGCGGATCTGATGATCCTGGCCGGCAACTGCGCGCTGGAGTCGATGGGCTTTAAAACCTTCGGCTTCGCCGGCGGCCGGGAAGACGTCTGGGAGCCGCAGGAGGATGTTTATTGGGGTTCCGAGGACAAATGGCTGGGCGACAAGCGCTATACCGGCGACCGGGAGCTCGAGAACCCGCTGGCGGCCGTGCAGATGGGACTGATCTATGTCAATCCGGAGGGACCGAACGGCCAACCGGATCCGGCCGCTTCCGGGCGGGATGTCCGGGAGACTTTCGCCCGCATGGCCATGAATGACGAAGAGACCGTCGCGTTGATCGCCGGCGGCCATACTTTCGGCAAATGCCACGGGGCGGGTCCGGCTTCTTTCGTCGGTCCGGAACCGGAGGCGGCGCCGATCGAAGCGCAGGGCTTGGGCTGGATCAGCAGCTTCAAGAGCGGCAAGGGCGGCGATACGATCAGCAGTGGGCTCGAAGGGGCCTGGAAACCGAATCCGGTCCGTTGGGACATGGGTTATTTGCGGATGCTGTTCAAATACGCGTGGGAGCTGGTCAAGAGCCCGGCTGGCGCCAACCAGTGGCTGGCCAAAGATGTCGCGGAGGAGGACATGATCGTCGATGCGCATGACCCGGCCAAGAAACACCGGCCGATGATGACCACGGCGGATATCTCCCTGCGCTTCGATCCGGTCTATGAGCCGATCGCCCGGCGCTATCTGCAGAATCCGGCGGCGTTTGCCGACGCTTTTGCCCGGGCCTGGTTCAAGCTGACCCATCGCGACATGGGTCCCCGTTCGCGCTATCTGGGTCCGGAAGTCCCGGCTGAGGAATTGATCTGGCAGGATCCGGTTCCGGCTGTCGATCATGAGCTGATTGACGAACAGGACGCGGCAAATCTGAAAAACCAGATCCTGGCCTCCGGCCTGTCCGTTGCGCAACTGACGGCGACCGCTTGGGCTTCGGCGTCCACCTTCCGCGGCTCCGACAAGCGGGGCGGCGCCAACGGCGCGCGGATCCGCCTGGCACCGCAAAAGGACTGGGCAGTCAACCAGCCCGCCCAGCTGCAAGCCGTTCTGGCGCAACTGGAACAGATCCGGCAGGATTTCAATCAGGCTCAGTCTGGACGAAAACGGATCTCCCTGGCGGATATGATTATCCTCGGCGGTTGCGCCGGCATCGAGCAGGCTGCCCGGAATGCCGGCTGCGACCTGGTCGTGCCGTTCTGGCCAGGACGTACGGATGCGACGCCGGAGCAGACCGATGCCCAGTCCTTTGCGGTGCTCGAGCCGAAGGCCGACGGGTTCCGCAATTACCTGAAGGGGAAATATGCCGTGGCGGCCGAGGAGCTGCTGCTGGACCGGGCGCAGCTGCTGACGCTGACCGCGCCGGAAATGACGGTCTTGCTTGGCGGTTTGCGCGTGCTGAACATCAACTGCGGCCAGGTGCCGCATGGCGTCTTCACCCGACGGCCGGAAACCCTGACCAACGATTTCTTCGTCAACCTGCTGGATATGGACACCGACTGGAAGCCGGCTGATGCATCCGGTGAAATTTATGAAGGCCGCAGCCGGAAATCCGGCGAACTCTGCTGGACCGGCACACGGGTGGACTTGATCTTCGGGTCTAATGCACAACTACGGGCGATCGCGGAAGTGTATGCCAGCGATGACGGCGCGGAGAAATTCACGCAGGACTTTGTTTCAGCCTGGAACAAGGTGATGAACGCGGACCGGTTCGACCTGGCATAAAGCCTTGAACCGATTCGTCTGGACAATTGACCGGGGGCAGCTCGTTTGGGGCTGCCCTTATGCAAAAAAGGAGAATAAGCGGATGAAAACAACAAGGGCCTGGCTGGGCGGAATCGTCTTCTCCCTGGCGGCGATCGGTGCGGTCGTCCTGATCGCCCCTGGTCTGGCGGCCTTCCGGCAGACCTTCCTGCCGGATCAGGGGGCGGCCTGGTATTATTGGAAACTCCCGAGCGCCAGCTTCTGGGCGGCGGTCACCGTGTGGGCCGGGTATGGCCTGCACCAGCTGCTGTGCTGGTACTTCATCTTCCGCCTGCAGCAAGAAAAGGCGGCGCTCCATGGCGACCGGCTCGGGAAATACCAGGCGGCGCTGCTGTTGACCAACGGCGTTTTCATCGTGCTGCACCTCCTGCAGACCCGTTTCTTTTATGACGGATTGTCGCAGTATGTATCCGTGGCTTCCTCGCAGTACTCGGTCATCGTGCTGCTGGTCCTGCTGCTGATTCTGCTCAACGGGCGGCGGGGCCTTTTCTTTGGCCGGAAAGTGCCGCTGCCGCAACGGGCGGTTACCGCCATTGCGAAAACACACGGGTATTACATCGCCTGGGCAATCGTCTATACTTTCTGGTTCCACCCGATGGAAAACACCTGGGGGCACCTGACCGGTTTCCTTTATATGTTCCTGCTGATGATTCAGATGTCGCTGGCCTATTCGAAAATCCACACCGATATCCGCTGGGTGACGGCGCTGGAGAGCCTGGTCGCCCTGCACGGAACGGTGGTGGCCCTGGCGGCCGGGCAAACGCTCTGGAGCATGTTCCTGTTCGGATTTACGCTGATGTTCATCGTGACCGGCCTGTATGGCGTCGTCCGCTGGAAGGGATTGCGCCTGGCTTTTACCGCGGTGTACCTACTGGCGGCCGTGCTTGTTTACAGCGGCATCCTGGGGACCGGGTATCAGATTTCGGGCATCCACCAGATTTTCTGGATCCCGGTGATCCTGTATGGCCTGGTCTTCGTTTTCACCGGCCTGTTCATACTGGGCCTGAAAGTGCTGGACATCCGGAAAGCCCGGTCTTGAGGTCCGGTCATCGTCCAATTCATTCTTGACGAACGGCCGGCTTCTTGTCATATTGGAAAGGTACTGGATTCTTGATTATTGGAGCGTGTGAAATGGAAGACCTGATTGCCATCCTGCAGAACAATGCCTACCCCGGCCGCGGCATTATCGTCGGCGATCGCGGTTTTATGTACTTTATAATGGGTCGCAGCGAGAACAGCCGCAACCGGATTTTCGTCCGAACCGGGGACGGCATCCGGACCGAGGCTTTTGATCCCGGTAAAATGAAAGATCCCAGCCTGATCATCTACCATCCGGTCCGCCAGCTGGCCCAGGCGACAGTCGTGACCAACGGCGACCAGACCGATACGATTGCCGAGTTCCTCAGTGCGGGAAAATCTTTCGCAGAGGCCCTGCGGACCCGGGAGTATGAACCGGACGAGCCGAACTGGACGCCGCGGATTTCCGCGGTCCTCAATCCGGACGGATCATTCGAGCTGGCCATTCTCAAGCACAAGGACGGCCGCTGCCTGCGCGAATTCTTCGCCTATGAAGGCTGTGCGGCCGGCAAAGCCTACTTTATCAGCACCTATGCCGGCGATGGTCAGCCGTTGCCGTCTTTCGCGGGCGAACCGATCGAAGTTTGCCTGCCGGATCCGGCCGCGGTCTGGCAAGCGTTGAACGCGGATAACAAAGTGTCGCTTTATGCGGTGAACAGCGACGGCACATCGGTCATTTACAATAAAAATCTAGGCGATTGACTGTCTGCTGACTGATTTTAAAGGTCCGTCTCGACGCACGGCTGCCGGCATACTCACCGGTACCGGCGCGTCGGACGGACCTTTTTTATCTTGCCATTCGCCGGCTGCATCGGTACAATGAAAATAATCCTTTGACTCCCTAAATAAGCCCTACGCCTCTGGCATATCCGCATGGCAAGCAGACAAGCAACGGAGGTATGACATGGACGAAAAGGTTTTGGTGATCGGCGGCGGACTGGCGGGACTAACCGCGGCGGCTTATTTGTCCCGGGCCGGCATTCCGACGCTGCTGTGTGAGAAGGAAACGAAAACCGGCGGCCTGGTCAATTCATTCGACTACCAGGGCTTCGTTTTTGACGGCGGCATCCGCGCCCTCGAAAACTCCGGCATAGTCCGGCCGATGCTGCGGCAACTGGGCATCGACCTGCCGCTGATTCGCAACGGCGTGTCGATCGGCATCGGGTCGGAGGTGATCAACCTGGCGAGCAAGGACAGCCTGCGCGATTACCTGGATCTGCTCCGGCGCCAGTTCCCGGAGCAGAGTCGGGAAATCGACCGGTTTGGCGGTGAAATTGTCCGGATCATGCACTATATGGATATCCTGTATGGGATCGACAACCCGCTCTTCCTGGACCTGAAACAGGACCGGGAATACCTGATGCGGACGATCCTGCCCTGGATGTTTAAATATCTGGTGACCATCAACAAAATTGTGAAGCTGGACCGGCCGGTGGTCGGCTACCTTCGGCGCCTGCTCTGCGACCAGTCCCTGATTGACGTCATCGCCCAGCATTTCTTCCAGGATACGCCGACTTTCTTCGCCCTGAGCTATTTCAGCCTTTACCTCGATTATGCCTACCCGCGCGGCGGCACGGGCACGCTGGCAGCCAAGATGGAACAGTATGTTCGCGAACACGGCGGCGAGATACGCTGCGGCACCGAGATCAACCGGATCGACCTGACGCGGCGCCAGGCGGAGGACAGCCAGGGCAACAGCTTCACCTTCCGCCAGCTGGTATGGGCTGCCGACCTGAAGCGCCTGTACCAGGCAATCGATCTGGCGGCGGTCAGCGACCAGAAGACCCGCCGGATCGTCGCGGCGAAACGCCAGGAACTGGCGCCGCTGAAGGGCGGCGATTCCGTAATGACCCTCTTCCTGACCGTCGATCGGGCGCCGGCCGATTTCGCGGCCATCAGCCAGCCCCATTTCTTCTATACGCCGCTAAAGGATGGCCTGAGTACGCTGAACAAGACCCGGTCGACGGCAGTCACCGGTTCTGGAAATCAAGTCGAATTATCTCCCGCGGCCGACTGGCCGGCGGTCCAGGACTGGCTGCGCCGCTACCTGCGGTTGACTACTTATGAGATTTCCTGCCCCGCGCTGCGCGACGCCAGCCTGGCGCCAGCCGGGCAGACCGGCTTGATCGTCAGCACGCTTTTTGATTATGGCCTGGTCAAGCAAATTGCCGACCGGGGCTGGTATGACAGCTGCAAAGACTTTTGCGCCCGGGAAATGATCGCGGTGCTGAACGAGAGCATCTATCCCGGTCTTCAGGGGAAGGTGATCGATTCGTTCGTCTCGACGCCGCTTACCCTGGCCCGCCGGACCGGCAATACCGAGGGCGCGATCACCGGCTGGGCCTTCACGAACCGCAGTCTGCCGATCATCCATACGATGCCGAAAGTCGCCCGATCGGTCAGGACGCCGCTGCCCGGCGTGTGGCAGGCGGGACAATGGGTTTTCAGCCCTTCCGGCCTGCCGATCTCGATCCTGACCGGCAAATTGGCTGCCGACCGGGTGATCAAAGCGCTGCTCAAGCCAGACCGGTCAACTCCCGGCTGATCGTCCAGATCCGTTGTCCCATCGCCCGGTCCAGCGCATGCGCCGCCGGCTTCTCTTCGATCGTCAGATGATAGAAACGGCCGCTGATGGCTGCCAGCTCCGGTGTCGAGACCAGGTACCCGATCGCTTCACCGGACCGGGCCGGATCCTGCAGGAACAAGCCGGTGACATAACGGGTGAACAGGCGGTATAGCCAGCCGTTGTTCTGGCCGATGTTGGTTTTGACATCGCCGGGATGCATGGCATTGATCGTGACGCCGGTACCGCGCAGGCGGTCGGCAAATTCCCACACGGTCAGCAGCTGTGCTGTCTTGGAGGCGCCATAGGAACGCAGGCCGGTGTAATGCCGCTTCCGCCAGGCCAGGTCCGTCGGGTCGAGTCCGTTGAAGCGGTGTCCCTCGGAATTGACCTGGATGATCCGGGCGGGGGCGCTCTCGATCAGCCGGTCCAGCAGCAGGCTGGTCAGCAGGAAGGAAGCCAGATGGTTGACACAGAAGACAGTCTCATGACCGGCCCGGGTCTCGCTCCGCCGGGTGGCATGCATGCCGGCGCAATTGATCAGGATGTCGATCCGGGGACACTGGTGCAGAATTGCCGCCGCGGCCTGGCGAACCTGGTCCAGGTCAGCGAAGTCGGCGATGACCGATTCGACCGGGACGCCCCAGCGGTCCTTGATTTCCTGCCCAATTGCCGCTGCCTTGCCGGCGTTGCGGCAGACCAGGACCAGCTGCGCGCCGTGACTGGCCAGGCTGCGGGCTGCGGCAAGGCCGACGCCGGAGGTCGCGCCGGTCAGGACGCAGACCTTGCCGGTCAGGGACACCTGGAACGGTTTCTGCGGCGCCCGCCGATTGGCCAGGAACTTCAATTCATCCGGTAATTCACAGGACATGCGCTTCCTCCTCCCGAATTCTGCGTGTTGCTTTTCCGATTGATCAGGATAACCTGTCAGCCAAATTTCCGCCGCATAAACCGCCGGTAGATCGGCTTGAAGCGGGGAATCCCGTTGAAAATGTCGCCCCAGAGATCATAATAGTCGCGTTGCTCGATGATCCGCCCGTCGGCGTGCAAAGTCAGCCGGGTAGCGCCATAAAGCGGCGTGGCCGGGTATTTGCCAAAGGAAAGGGTCATTACCCAATCCATCAGGACGATATTGCCGTTTTTTACCAGTGCCAGGATCTCCATGCGCAAACTGCCGGAACGAGCGGTCAGGCGCCGGCACATGGCCTGGAATTCAACCAGGCCTTCAATCCGCTGGATCGAGTCTTGAAAGATCAGATCCGGATGGTAATATGGGAATAAATGCGACCAGTCGGGTTTGCCTGCGGTATTGTAGGTTTGTGACCAGAGCTCGCGAATTTTCGCTTCGGTCAATTCGGCTGGCTGGCTCGGATTGCCTGTCTGCTCGGCGGTCTCTTCGTCGGTCATAGCTGCGCCCACCACCTTCCGTCTTTCCTAATCGGTTGTTTGCAAGATTATCACTCGACCAGGTGTAAATGGTTGATATCCATCTGGTAGGTGACATCCTTGCGTTCGACGATGATGCCGACCCGGGTTTTCAGGTCCCCATCCTGCAAAATTTTCCCGAGCAGTTCGCGGGTGGGATTGATGGCGAACGGGTGGCCGACCAGCTGCAGCATCGTGAAGTCGCCGGCCGTGTCACCGTAGGCATAGCTCTGCGTCAGGTCGACCTGGTACTTTTCGGCCATTTCAT
>JAEXPB010000068.1 GCA_023438965.1 Bacillota bacterium
CGCCGGAACGATCGCGGTATATGGCCGCGGCCGCCTGATCGCCGCGGCGCGCCTATCCGCAGCCAGCCCGGACACGGCCTGGCTGATTACAGAAAGGGTGTTGGTAGACCTTGCAGATTTTCGACAATCCTGAAATCCTGCCCCCCAGACATCAGCGGGGCATTGGCCTGGGCTTTTTCGACGGCGTGCACCGCGGACATACGGAACTGCTGCGGACGCTGGTCTATGAGTGCCGGCTGCAGCAGCTGCAGCCTGCCGTATTTACTTTTGCCGAGCATCCCGAAACCATTCTCCGGCCGAAGGAACCTTTTGCCAGTTATCTGGGCGAACTGCCGGAACGCCTGCGCCTGCTGGGTGAATGCGGCGTGGCTGAAACCCATTTGCAAACATTCAACCAGGAATTCGCAGCGATCGAACCGGAAGATTTCCTCGACCGGATTTTGGATGAGCGCCTGCAAGCCCGGCTGATCGTGGTCGGCCAGGATTATCGCTTCGGCCGCCAGGGACGCGGCCATGTCGGGATGCTGAGCCACTGGGCGGAGACGCGCGGTATCCGGGTCATTGTTATCCGGCAGGTGCGCCTGTCCGGCGAAAAGATCTCCAGCTCGCGGATCCGCAGCCTGATCACCGCCGGAGAGCCGGAACAGGCGGCCAGTCTCCTGGGACGGCCATACAGCATCAGCGGCGTCGTGGTCGCCGGCCGTGGCCTCGGTCACCAGCTCGGTTTTCCGACTGCCAACCTGCCGGTGCCGCCGGAGCTGACCTGCCCGGCCTTTGGCGTATATGCCACCCGAACCCGCGTCGGTGACCGGACTTACGATTCCATAACCAATATCGGGCTGCGGCCAACGGTCAGCAGCTCGGAAACGCCTGTGATCGAGACCTATCTCTATAACGCGGACCTGTCCCTTTACGGCCGTCCGATCGTCGTTGAATTTCTCAGCCGGATGCGGCCGGAAATCCGATTTCATTCTCTGCTCCAGCTGGGCACCCAGATCCGCAAGGATCTGGACACCGTGCGCGAATGGCACCAGCAAGCGGAACAATGCCACGAAATTGCCCGTGTCCAGGGTATTCCGCTTTACCTCCTGCGCACCCGCCGATTCGCCCAGGCGGCCCTGCACCTGGTCTTTTACAGTCCGCTCGAGAACCGCCGGGCTGCCTGCCAGGCTCTCCTGATGCGGGTACTGACCGCCAGCTGCCGTCGCTATCCGACCCGGACCAGCCTGGCTGCGGCTCTGGACAGTCTGTACGGCTCATCGGTCGAGGCCAACCTGGAGAAGCAAGGCGACCTGCAAGCCATCGACCTGACGGCTGAAGGGCTGATGAACTGGACAGACGGCTCTTCGCCCTTCCGGGACACCTGCCAGCTGCTGTTCGACCTGTTGTTCGACCCGCTGCTGGACGAGAACGGGCTGTTTGATGAGCAGACCGTGGAGACCGAGCGTCAAAACCTGATTTTGGAATTGGCGGCCCGCGAGAACGACCGGAGCAAATACGCTTTCGATCGCTGCCTGGCCCTTTTCTGCGGCCGGCAGGCACAAGCGCTGTCGCCGGTCGGCGATCGTCAGACGCTGATGCAGATAACCCGCCAGGACCTGAGCGATGCTTACCGGAGCCTGCTGGACCAGACCAGCCTGTCACTATACCTCGGCGGCCAGATCGATCAGGCGACGATCGACATCTGCCTGGCCGGCCTGGAACGGCTGCCCGCGACTGAACGCCCGGTATACCGGCCGGCTGAACGGCCGTCCCCATTCTTGCCGGAGGCACCGGCCAGCCAGCAGGAATGCAAGGCGGTCGAACAAGCCCGGATTGTGCTGGCTTATCATGGTCTGCCGCCATATTTCAGCCACCGCTCGATCATTGCCACTGTATTGAACAGCATGCTGGGCGGCGATGTTCACTCCCTGCTCTTCGACGTGGTCCGTGAGCGGTTGGGACTGGCCTATAATGTCTATTCCATGAACCAGCGCCTTATATCGGCCCTGTTCATCATGGCCGGCGTGGCGGCCGATAAAGTCGATGCGGCGATGACCGCGATCCGCAGCCAATTGGAGAACCTGGCGGCCGGTCGTTTCGACCCGTCCCTTTTTGAGCGGGCGATCCAGATGATTGAGGCATCGGTCCTGTCGACCCATGACGACTTGTCGACCATGCTGGGCCAGCAGATCACCGGCCGACTATATGGCCGCCTGCTGACCCGGGATGAATCCATCAGCCTGCTCAAGGCCGTCGAGCCGGCTCAGGTCATCGAGCTGGCCAGCCAGGTCAGGCTGGTGGCCAGCTATGTGCTGACTGATCGCGAGGTAAAAGCATGATGTCGAATATTACGGCAACCAATCCCGCCCTGCCAGCCGGCTTCCATTGCCAGGAAACCCGGGACCGCCTGACCGGCAAGATTTTGCGGACCTATCGCCATACCAGCGGCCTGCTGGTCAAGGTCCTGCCGATGCCGGGCTTTTCCCGCCGGTTCGCGGCCGTGACCGTACCCTATGGCTCGATCCACACCGCGTTCACCGATGGCTGCGAAACCTGGCAAGTCCCTGCCGGCACTGCTCATTTTCTGGAACACTGCATTTTCAGCCGGGATGACGGCGGCGGCCTGCTCGGCCGCTTGTCGGAGCTGGGCGCATCCGCCAACGCCTACACGACCCACAGCCACACGCTGTACTATTTTTCGACCGTCCATCATTTTGACCAGGCGCTGGAGCTCTATCTCGACGCCATCCTGCAGCCCTATCTGGGCGAAGACCGGATCAACGCCGAACGTCCGGTCATTCTGGCCGAATTGGACCAGTATATGGACGATCCCGACACCCGCTGCTACATGCAGCTGATGGAAGACCTTTACGCCAACCACCCGGTGCGCGTCGATATCGGCGGTACTGCGGAGTCGGTGCAGTCGATCACCGCCCGCGACCTGCAGACTGCCTGGCGCCAGTTCTACCGTCCCGGCATGCTTTCCCTGACATTGGCTGGCGATCTGGATGAGACGGTGATCCTGAGCCGGCTGGCCGAGCGGCTGGACAGCCGGGCTGAAGCCCAGGGACACAAGGATGCCGCCGGACGAACCCGTACCCGGGCGATCCTGCCGGCCGAGCCGCCGCTGCCGGTTCGACCGGCCGGCCGTCTGAGCATGGATGTCACCGCACCATCTTTCCTGGTCGGCATCAAGGATCCGGCCCTGGCGCCGGGAAGGGAAATGACCGGCCTGGCCCTGGTCGAGCGGCAGCGGGCCGCCCGGCTGCTGTTCGACACCATGCTGTCGCCGGTTTCACCCCTGT
>JAEXPB010000069.1 GCA_023438965.1 Bacillota bacterium
GTCTACTTGTACGGCGGCATCCTCTTCATTCGCAGCGAATTGACCATCGGCATCATCATCACGTTCGTCGCCCTGCTGCAAAGGTTGTACGGACCGGTTACCCAACTGTCGAACATCCATATCGACGTCATCCGCTCGCTGGCCCTGTTCCAGCGGATCTTCGAATATTTCGACCGGGAGCCGGAAATCGTCAGTCAGCCAGGAGCCCCCGCTTTGCCGCTTGTCCAGGGCCGCATCGAATTCGATCAGGTCCGCTTCGCCTATATTAAAGATATCGAGGTGCTGCGCGACGTCAACTTCACCGCACCCGCCGGCACCATGACCGCCCTGGTCGGCGCGAGCGGCGCCGGCAAGACAACTGTCACCAACCTGATCCCCCGGCTATACGATATTACGGCCGGCCGGATCCTGATCGACGGCACTGACATCCGCACGGTCACGCTCGAATCCCTGCGCAGCCAAATTGGCATGGTCATGCAGGAGCCCTATCTCTTCAACGACACCATCGAAGCCAACCTGCGTTATGGCAGTCCCGACGCCACGCCCGGGCAGCTGGTCGAAGCCTGCCGGGCGGCCTATATCCATGACTTCATCATGGGTTTGCCCGACCAGTACCGGACCTTGGTCGGCAATCGCGGCATCAAGCTTTCCGGCGGTGAAAAGCAGCGCATCTCGATTGCCCGGGTCATCTTGAAGAATCCGCGCATCATCATCCTCGATGAAGCGACCTCATCGCTGGATTCAGTTTCCGAAGCCTATATCCAGAAAGCCATGCAACCGCTGCTGGCCGGTCGGACCAGCCTCGTCATCGCCCACCGGCTTTCGACGATCCTGGCCGCCGACCAGATCCTGGTTCTGGATCAAGGCCAGGTCGTTGAGGTGGGACGGCACGATTCGCTTTATGCACAGAACGGCATCTACCGCAAGCTGTATGACACGCAATTCAAGGCCGGTGCCCGGGCAGCAGCGGCGGAATCCTAAGGGAGCAACGAGAAAAACCGATCGGGAGGATTCATGATATGACCGATGCCGAAAGCAAACGAATCAGAATAACCCGGAACGGGCCGTATCTGGTCAGCGGTACGGTACCCCTGTCTGAAGAAATAATCGTCAGTCAGGATGGCGATTACCGAATGCAACCCGGACGTGTCTTCCGGATAACCGGTTCATATGCGCTTTGCCGCTGCGGCCAGTCCAGCCAGATGCCATTTTGCGACGGATCGCACGCGCGGTTTGGCTTTGACGGTACGGAAACAGCGGCCCGCATCCCCTTCCGCGATTGCGCCGGTTTGATGCAAGGCCCCGGCTTGACTTTGGCTGATAACGAGCCGCTCTGCGCCCTGGCCCGGTTCTGTCATACCCATGCCGGCACGGTCTGGGAACTGACTGAGCAATCGGCTGATCCGGCAGCCCGGCAGCTGGCGATCGCCGCCGCCGCGGCCTGCCCGTCCGGCCGGCTGATCGCCCTGGCTGCGGTAACTGGCGCCGCAGTCGAAAATGATTATGAACCGTCCATCGTGGTCATTCAGGATCCCGAATTCGGTGTCAGCGGGCCGCTCTGGGTCCGGGGCGGCATTCCGGTCGTGTCCGCCGACGGCGAGACATATGAAGTCCGGAACCGGGTCACCCTTTGCCGCTGCGGCCAATCGCGGAATAAGCCGTTCTGCGATGCCGGTCACGTGCGCAGCGGTTTCCGGGAAAAATAGCAACTATCGGTCAGCCGCCGATTACTTCCTCCGGAACAGTCAGGCGATGCTTGCCAACTGAGGGATCTAGGTTCTTTTCCAGATTAACCTTGGCAGATCTCGATATCCGTGCCTTTGATTTTAAGCGTATAGATCTTTACTTCATGGTGGGCTTTGGCTTTCATGAACAGCATCTTGGGGTCTTCCAGCACCTTGCCGGTTTTGATGTCGATCAGGGCGCCGTGCCTGGGACAGCGGATGGCGCCGCCCTCCAGGCGGCCAGCCGACAATGAGCCGCCCATGTGCGGACACTTGTCGGATATGGCGTAGAAGCCATCGTCCAGATGAGCTAACAGGACTTCGGCGTCTTCGAGGAAGATCTTTTTCAAATGGCCGGGAGCGACATCAGCTGTTGTACCCACTTTGATATACCGCATAATCTATCCTCCTATCCAGTTGTCAAGGGAAAATGCCTGGGAAAGCTCACAAGTTTAATATGATTGTAGCATAAAGCGGGACACTTTAGTTGAGTCAGATTCATTAAACGGAAGAATCTTGAACGGTTTATGATATCCTGATTGCGACGACTGGCAGTCGATTGAAACCAGCACTTTTTTACGCTAGAATTGATATGTTCGCAGCACGGTAGCATGGCAGGAAACATTTATACGGGGATTGTCCAATCCCTGCATCGGGTTATCCTGTTGCTGTTAACTGAATATTGCGTTTACCCTGTCCTGGCGGGTTGCATTGGCATGCGGCCTTAATTGTGTTTAATCGGATCTCAGCCGACCACTTTCGGGAAAGGAGGAACTGGTATGGTTTTAGGCATTCCCGATTTCTGGATCTGGAGCGCTTTCATCCTCTGTATCGGCAGCACCCTGCTCTGCGTCATCTATGGCGCGATCAACTGGAACAAGGGCGGCACCGACGAAAGCAAGCAGATCGCCGAAGAAGAACAATGGGACAAACAGGAGAAAGAAGTTGAAGCCAAGCTGTAGGCCAGGCGCAGGAGGGGAAAATGCTTTTCAACATTATCGCCACGGTCATTTATCTGTTTTTACTCGTCTACCTGGGTTATGCCGGCTATAAGGGAACCCGCAGCGCCAAGGATTACCTGATCGCCGGCCGCGAGCTCCACCCGTTCATCATGGCGCTCTCGTATGG
>JAEXPB010000135.1 GCA_023438965.1 Bacillota bacterium
CCGTTGCACAGCAGCCAGAAAGAGTAACCGATCCCGGCATCTGCGGTAAATGGTTCTTCCAGGATCTCGATGGTGCGCAGACCGATGCGGCCGTTGATCTGTTGGCATTCCAAGCCGGCGCATACGAGACGGATGGTATAATCATAGAGCGGCTGTTCGCCGTATCCCCTGGGCCACCACAATTTGGGACTAACGAGCTGAACGAACGTATAAGTCCGGAAAGCCTTCTGGCTGATTGTCCGCTCGTGATGCTCTCCCTGGCCATTCACAGCCAGATGGATCTCGTATTCATCCCGGCAGGCGTCGCCGCTGACCTCAAAGGCAAAGTCCAGGCGGCCCGAGGGATCGGCCTTAACGCTGTAGTCGATTATTTCCCGGGTATAATCGAATTCAAGGCGAACAGTACCGGCCAATCCCAGCGACGGCAAAGGAAGGGCCCAGTCCCAGCCGAAATTATACTGGGGCTTTCTCAGATAGGCGCGTTTACCCTTCCAACCGGCCAATTCGTCCACACGAGGTCCTAAAATATCATCGATCGCTTCAAAACGGACTTCAATTTCGTTGACACCAGGATGAAGGATCCCGGCAAGATTGAAACGATGGCGCCGGAATGCATTCTTCATTTCACCGATTTTTACTCCATTAATGTATAGACTACTGGTTCCGTCGACATTCTCCAGGCAGATCCGAGCGGTCTGAAAGGCCACATCCACTTGAAAAGGTTTCCGGTACACCCATTTTCGGGCCGATACCCAATAGCACTGCCGGGCTTGGGTATCATAATGGGGATCGGGAATAAGCCCGGCCTGCAGCAGAGCGTCATTAATATCGCCTGGTACGTTCACGGGAATACCCTGTTCATCATCGCATTCATACAAAGACCAGGTCCCATTTAGATCGATCGTTTTCATCGTGCCCTACCGAATCCTTCATACCAGATTACCCAGTTTACAAACCATGAACTTTATTATAATGCTCGCGGAAGCGAAGTCCATAGTCTATCGACCTGCCGGTTGCACAATCTTACAGCCTTTGCTAAAGTAAATCCGAGGTGGGGACCAAGATGGACATTCGAGTGAGCGGTTGCGGCGTGGCCACGGACCATGCTATCGACTATTGCCACAAGCAGGCGGATTGCGGAGACAATTGGCTGCTGATGTGCTTCCAGACGCCATTTTTCTTCCAGGATGCCGTCGGCAGAACCTACGGCGAAACCGGGGATTGCATCCTGCAGCCGCCTCATGCTCTGACCTGGCATGGCCCATTGGCGGGCCAGCGCTTCCAGAATGACTGGATCTACATTGGCGGCGGGGATGTCGACCAGGCGATCGCGACTTATGTTCTGCCCGTCAACAGGTTGTTTTCGCTGGGGAACAGGAATTGCCTCACGCCGTTCATCAACACCATCATCAACGAGCAGACGCTCCGGCGCCGAGGCTACCCGGCGAAGATCCAATTAGCGGTCCTGGAAATGCTGCTTGCACTATATCGGGAAATGGATAATCCCTATCCTGCCAGTTCGACCTATCGGCTTTTCTTCGATTTACGCCAGGAAATGCTGCAAAACAACAGCCAGCCCTATACGCTGGAGCAACTGGCCCAAAGGACCGGCTATTCCGTCAGCCGGTTCTCGGAACTGTATGGCTTGTATTTCAAGGTCAGCCCGATAGAGGATCTGCTGGCCAGCCGTATTGCCCGGGCGAAGAACCTGCTGATTGGCGGCGGTATCAGCATCGAAGAAATAAGCCGGCAATGCGGCTTCGCTTCTGCAGCGTACTTCTCGCGGATTTTCCGGAAACGCTGCGGCTGCAGCCCATCGCAGTTCGCCCGCTGAGCTTGGCCGGCTGTCCCGTCGATCAGGCGGGCTATAAGGCGTCAGGCCAGGTCGAAAACCGAACGGTCACAAAGCAGCAGCGGATAATCGGCGATCGGCAGATCGGACAGCCAGCGCACACCGCCATCTGATTGCAGGGAACCGACAGCCAGGACATCCCCGGTGTACAGGTCGATCAGGACCGGCTCCCGGATCGGGTTCTGCAGGCCGGCATCGCTGATCTGGAGCGTGAAACCGCTGCGCAGCGGCTGTTCATCTTCGATATCCGTAGGCAGGTAATAGGCATACAGCGGCTGGCCATTCCGTTCCAGGGCGATGAGCTGCAGGGATAGCGCCTGGCAGATGTCTCCCTCGAGCCGGCCGGTGAAATAGTCGTCGAGTGGCCGGATGCTCCCGCTCAGGACCGTGGCCAGCCGGCTGATTGTCTCGCAGGACTTCTTGGGCGTATATGTGATGCCGTTCAGGATGCCGTGCGCCGCCGGCTTGGCGAGGACCTCGATCGCTTTTTCGTACGGGCGCTCCCACATGTCGGCGATCTGGAAGAAAGAAGTCATTTTCGTGTTCGCCGCCGCATCGAGCAGATAGCGCCGCAGCTGCCAGACAGCCTGCTGGCGTTCGTTGCCCTGGCCGCGGGGGTGCAGCCAGTGATTCGGCGGAAACCACGACGGATAGCCGCTTTCGCCTTGCCAGAGATCGATGCCGAGCATGCCATGGGCTGCGAAAATGCGTTCCGCCTGACGAACGTTCGCCGCGTAATTGTATTCGGGATACTTGCCGTAGGCGTGGAAGCAGTAGAAATCGATACAATCCGGGGTAATCGTCCGGGCGAACTCATCCAGGTAGGCAAAGTTAAAGGAAGAAATGGAGCCGCCGATTCGCGCGTCCGGAATGATGCTGCGGATGATGCGACCGGTCTTTGCCACCAACTCGGCATATTGCCGGCCGCTTGGCTGGCCGGGGTACCAGAAACTGCTGATGTTCGGCTCATTCCAGATTTCAAAGTACTGGATCTGGCCCCGATAGTGTCCGGCCAGCGCCTGGATATAACGGACCCAGGCCGCCCAGACATCGTCGCCATAAAGCAGCGGCACACAGCCGACCGCGGTGGTATTCGGGGCGTCCGGCATATAGATCGGATTGCCGTAGCCCACATTGAACCACGGGCGGATGCCGCGCCGGGTTAAATTCTCGACCATGCTGTCGAGCCATGCAAAATCGTAAACACCCTTCTGTTTTTCGCAGCGCGCCCAGCCGGTCTGGCAGCGGGCGTGCTTGACGCCGGTCTGGCCGAGGGCGTCATAGCATTTGTCGGGATCAATAACCTCGCGATCGATGCATTCAAAACCGATGCTGACGCGCGAATTTTCAATTTCCAGCGACGTGTGGAGCTTCAGTTTACCAAGCAGTTCCATATCTGGCGGCCTCCCAATCCGATCTTCCTGCATACAATGATAAAGGAATGCCGGACGTTGAGCCATAAGTTAAACGGGCATTATTTGTGTGATTCGCGCATGATGGGGAAGTGGGGGCGGGAAATAAATTGAACTTATCTGAGCCATCGTGCAATGGATTGGTCTGGCTATTATGCCGGAACCGAGCGGATGTCGTCCAGTCCATCCAGGTTCGGCTGCTGACCGGCGCAGCCCACATCATCCATCCGGCCATAAAGGCTTATCACAAAACCAGTAATCAAGTATGTTTCGCACACCAAATCGTTCAGCTCTATCTCTGGCTTGCTGCAAGAAAATGTCCATCAATCGCCTTTCCGGGCGGTGAACACCGGATGCCAACAACGAATACCAAGTTCAAACTACTCTATGCTGTATCGATTGTCAAGGCGGGCTGGCATTCTGGGAATTGATCGCCGAGGTTGGACAGAGCAAAAATAGAGCTGAACTGATATCAACAGAGCGAAGCAGAAATCTGGGTCGGTCTGCCATTGGTTTATCATGAATATGCATGATGCGGTTCAATATAGTTATAAATTAAAAAAGATCTTGAGTATTACGCTCAAAATCTTCATAGGCATCCGTATCAAAAACAGGCAACGTACCTGTGGCATTGCCGATGGAGGTATTGTCAGAAAGGCATGTGATCCAGGGAAGCAGTATGCCCGGCTATTCCTTGGCCCTTTTTTGACGCATCGTCTCGATATAAACCTTGGCGATCATTTCCTCGCGGATGCGGGCGTCTTCCTTGGCCTTGTCGATCTTTTTCTGGTCGTCTTTGGCAGTTTTAACTACTTTTTCATTTTTCATCGCTTGCCTCGCTTTTTTGCAGCCGCGCGCTTGCGAATGCCAGCCTCACGGTTGTTCTCAAAGTGGGAGCGTACTTTATATTCTTTCAGGATGCCATCTTTAGCGA
>JAEXPB010000206.1 GCA_023438965.1 Bacillota bacterium
CCGTTGGGCCGGAGAAGTCGGTCCGACACTCATTGCGGCCAGCCAGGACGATTTGGTCGCCGATGGTCAAGGTCTCGTCCTGCAGTACCTGAATGCCGGCAGCGCGGAAGAAGGCAACCGTCTCCTGCGGTTCGGCGTTGACCAGCTCATGGTTGCCCAGGACGGCATAAACGCCCATCGGCGCACGTAGCTCAGCCATCTGGGCGGCAAAGTCCGTCTGGCGGATCAGCTGCAGCGAGTTGTCAATCAGGTCGCCGGCCAACAGGATCAAGTCCGGTTCCTGTTCCTGGACCTTGCGGCACAGCAGTCCCAGATTGGCCGTGCTGACCGTGCTGCCGAAGTGGATGTCCGAAAGCAGGGCAATCCGCAGCGGGCGCTGCCGCGCCAGCGGTTTGTCGAGTGACAGCAAATAACCGGTTATGCGCGGCCGGCGGGCCAGCAAGGTCCCGACCGCAAGCAGGATAAAAGTCAGGGTAACCACCAGGAAAACAGCGGTGCGCAGGTTGATGGGGAATCCGGCCGGCAGGAAATGGCTCCAGATGGTCAGTTCCCGGAACAAATCCATCGCGCCCATCAGCAGGACGGCGTACAGGAAAAAAGCTGTCCAGTAGAAACCGGCATAAGCTATGATTTTAGGAATGGCACGCGCTTCATGTCCCTGGTCAAGCAAATACGCCGCCGGCGGCAGGACCAGGGCGATCAAAGCCAGGGCTGCGATATAGACCGGCAGGCTGATCGCCTGGCCAAAGGCCTGCCAGATTCGCAAGCCCAGGTAAATATTCAACAAGCAGTAAATGAGAATGGCGCTGCCAAACCAGAGCAGCTGGAGACGGGTGCGGGGATCGGACGAGATATTGTCCTTGATATTCTGGACGTGGGTCTGAATCTTCACATTATCAGCAAGCATCAAATCAGGGCCTCCGGGCTAAGGGCAAAAGCGCTGTTCATTATTATACCTTTTGCAGTTCCGGCAAATATATCGCAACTGGAAACATTTTGTGAACGGCTCAAAGCGAAAGACCAGTAATATTATTATATTCATAAGACTAAATTTTCAAAGTCACTAAAGCAAACGTAACAAGCTGCATTTTGTGGAATTATCTTGCAATATGAAGATTTAGCAGTCTTTTCGGCGTTTTCAACAAATTTTCTGACAGAATTTTACCCATCAATTTCATCATTCTGTAACACTATTTCAATATTCTTTCGCTATAATATAGCTAGAACCAAACGAAACCGGACAGTACCGAACCTTAGCCCGCAGTGGCCGGCGCCCACTCTAAATGTACGCCTATCCGTTTGATCCATTGATTGTATCGGCCATCCGGATCATCGCACCGGATCTGAAGCGAAAGGAGTTCATCGTAGCAGTTCTTTTGACAGACACAGACGAACAGCTTACAACTGAATATCCTATTCATCCAAATCTTATGTTACCAGAACATAAGCAACAGCTGAAGCGTACTGTTCCGGAATCCTGAAATCACTACAGCCAAAGGCAGGACAACCGAGTCCGCAGCAATATCCGCCCAGAAACAGGCATCACCCTCGGAGTGAAGCCTGTTTTATTTTGTCTCCCCTGTTCCCTGTTTTCCGGTCTGGCGCGTCATATGCCCGCAACTGTCAGTCCGGCCAGGACGGCTCAATTTGCAGCGGCGGGCCGCCGGCCAGCAGAACCTGGTCTGCCAGTTGCTCGATGTCCATCGCGTCATGGGTCACCAGCAGGACCAGCCGCGTGCGGGCGGTCTCCCGAATCAGCGCATACAGATGCGAGCGCAATTCGGCGTCCATGCCCAGAAAAGGTTCGTCCAGCAGCAGCAGCCGGCTGGGAAAAGCCAAGGCCCGGGCCAGGGCCAGGCGTCGCCGCATGCCGCCGCTGAGCCCGGCCGGATAATGATCAGCCCATTCGGACAGTTCCATGCGGGCCAGCCAATCGCGGGCCAGCCGCGGATCGGCCAGAACCAGCGCAATATTCTCAATCGCCGACAGCCAGGGCAGCAGACGGTCCTCTTGAAATACCATGCTAACCTGCTTCGGATCGGTGCCGCGGATCGTGCCGGCATCCGGCGACAGCAAGCCGGCCAGGAGATACAGGAAAGTCGACTTGCCGCATCCGGATGGCCCGGAAAGCGCGATGATGCCTGTGTCAGGCAGTTCCAGGCTCAAATCCGCAATGACCGGTTTCCCGTCAAAAGCCTTGGCCAGATGGCTGATCTGAATGCTCATGGCCGGTCCTCCCTGACGTCGTTCCGACGCCGCTGCAGCTCCGGCCGTGCCAGTCCGCTCAGCACGACCCGCCGGCCATGATGCTGGAAATAGGCTTCCGTGCGTCGGATTATGAAGAGCATGATCTTTTCCAGCAGCAAGCTGAGCAGGATGATCACAAGGGTGAAGGCCAGCAGATCGGGAGTCTCCAGATAGATTTTCGCCTTGTACAGCTCATTGCCCAGCGCATGGCGGGGCAGGCTCAGGACTTCGGCCGCAATGCCGGCTTTCCAGCCCAGGCCCAGGCTGGTCGAAACCGCAGCGACAAAAAAGGGCGATACCGACGGCAGATAGATCAAGCGGGCAACCTGGCCGCGATTCAGCCGGAAAACGCGGGCCATCTCCAGGAGCTGGGGATCCGTCCGGCGAATGCCCTCCGTGACATTGGCCCAGACGATCGGCAGCACCATCAGGAAAACGATGAAGACAACAACCCGGCCGCTGGACATCCAGACCAGGGCCAGGATGATGAACGAAGCCACCGGCGTGGCCTTGATCGCGCTGATCGCCGGGTAGAAGAACGCATGCATCCAACGGAAGCGGACCGTCAAGATGGCCAGCAAGGTGCCGGTCAGCACGCCCAGGCCAAAGCCGGCTTCGATGCGCACAATGGAAAGCAGCGTGGTCAGCCAGAAGTCCGGCCGGACCATCAAGGCCAGCAGTCGCCGGCCGACTTGCCAGGGCGAAGCCAGCAGCAGCTCGCTGCCGATCAGCCAGCAGGCCAGCTGCCAGATCAGCAGCCAGACCAGCAAGACCGGCAGCCAGGTCCAATGGCTGTTGCGCGGACCGCCTTTGCTCACGGCAGCCAGTAGAAAGACGCGTCGGGCAGCTTGCCGCCGACCGATTTTGGATTCGCCGCATAGAGGATTTCCAGGAACGGCTGCAAGGTCGACTGCATCGCCTGACCCTGGATCATGACAATATGGCAATTAGGGATCGCTTTCGCAGCCTGGCCGGCATCCGCCATGATCTGGAACCTGGCAACCGCCGCGCCGGCTTCAACCGGATTGGCATTGACATAATCCGTGGACAGCTTGTATTCCTGCATGAAAGACTGAATTGCCGCGGCATGCGACTTGGCGAAGGCCGCGGTAACCACCAGGCAGCCCATGCTGAGTTCGCTGGTCTTCCCCGCCGCTTTCTGGATCTTCTGCCATTCCGCCGTCAGATCCAGGGCGATCCGGAACTCGCTGTTCTTGCTCAAGACTGTTGTGACAAAAGGTTCCGGCAGCATGACCAGGTCGGCTTTGCCGGCGACAGCCAGGGTGGCCAGCTCACTGTGCTCGGTTTTATACTCGACAGTGGCCGGAGCCGGCAAATTGCTTTTAGCCAGCAATTCATTGAGAACATATTCGGGCACCGACGCCTGGCCGGTCGCCTGGATCGTCTTGCCGGCCAGATCGCCCATGGCGTGGATGGTGTTGCCTTTTTCCAGAATATAGAGGACGCCCAGCGTATTGATCGCCAGAATTTGGATCTGCTGATTGGTCTTCTGATATAGCGTGGCAGCCAGATTGGTCGGCAGGGCGGCGATGTCCGCCTGACCGCTGCTGAGCTGGGCCACAATGTCATCCGGCGTGCCGAACAGGCTGAACGTATAATTGTTGGCTGCCTGGCCCTTTTCCTGATCGTTCATGATTTTAACCAGCCCGATGCCGGTCGGGCCTTTCAGGGCCGCCACCCGTACATTGGCCTTGGCTGCAGCGGTGGCAGAAGTGGTCGCCGCGGTCGAAGCCGTGGTCGTCTGGGTTGCGCCGCAGGCCGCCAGGACAGCTGACAGGCCCAGCAGGGCCACGAGCAGCAAGATCAGGGATCTGGATTGTTTCATGGTGCATTCCTTCTTTCAATGGACTAAACTAACGATATTTCAATCCCGGAACCCTGTCAAATACCTGTGTTACCGTTTGCCGGGAATCATCCGGCCGGTGCGGCATAAAGTATGAAGATGTCAAAACGCCCTTATTGCAGGGCTTTCAACAGGACCTGCAGATTTGCGGTCATCACCCGGATATACGTATCTGCCGCCAGGGTGCCGGTGACGACCGGATCCAGGGTGTATACCGTCGCTCCGGTTTCCCGGGCGATGGTCTCGGCCACTTTAAGCGAATATTGCGGTTCGGCGAACAAGGCCTTGATCTGTTTGGCCCGCACCAGGTCAATCGTGGCGGCCAACTCGGCGGCTGTCGGTTCGCTGCCCGGCTCACGCTCAATGACCGCGGCTATGGTCAGGCCATATTCGGCCGCAAAATACGGAAACGCCTCATGGAACGTGATGATGCTCTTCTGGTGCACCGTGGCCAGGCCGTTCCGGAATTGTCCGTCCAACGCCTGCAATTGGGCAACATAGGCTGCTTCATTGGCCTGGTACTGGCCGGCGCGGGTCGGATCAGCCTGCTGGAGACCCTGGCTGATGTTCCGAACCTGCCGGATCGCCAGGCGGACCGACAGCCAGACATGCGGATTACCGCTGCCATCCGCGCCAGGCAGGAGGTCGATGCCCCGGCTGGCCTCGACGACCGGCAAAGAATTGCGCCGCTGCGCCAGATCGCCCATGAACCCTTCCATCCCGGCGCCGTTGATGATAAACAGGTCGGCGGATTCCAGCTTGACCATGTCGGCCGGCAATAGCCGGTAGTCATGCAGGCAGCCGGTTTCCGGCGCGGCCATGTTC
>JAEXPB010000210.1 GCA_023438965.1 Bacillota bacterium
TCATCGCCCTGACCCTGACCCTGTTCCTGGTACTTACCGCGGCGGCCTGTGGCGGCGCGACCACGACCACCACCACAGCCAAACCGGCGGGAACCACGGCCGCCGCAACGACCGCCGCACCGACCACGACCGCACGCAAAGAACCGGTAACCATCACCTCGCTGCATTCCGAAGGTACCGTGCCTTCCCAGAACCCCTCCATTGTCGAAGAAGTCCGCAAAAAGACCAATGTCAACTGGCAGCCGACCCTGGTCGGGCCGGCTGATTATGACACCAAGCTGAACTCGATGATCGCAGCCAAGACCCTGCCGGACATCTTCAGCTTCACCTTCGTCAAAGGCCAGGATTATGCCAACAACGGCATGCTGACCAAACTCGATGACCTGCTCAAGCAATATGGTTCGGAAATCCTGGCTAACCGCAAGGATTACCTCGGCACCGGCCTGAACAGCAGCGGCACTACCTGGGGTATTCCGCAGCCGGCCGGCTACCAGGACGCCCTGGCGGTCCGTTCGGATTGGCTGAAAAATCTGAACCTGGAAGTGCCGAAGACCCTTTTTCAATTCTATAACGTCCTCAAGGCTTTCACAAAAAACGACCCGGACAAGGATGGCAAGGCCGACACGATCGGCATGGCTTCCTGCATCCTGTACGGCTATATGTGGGAACCGCTCTTCGGCGCCTTCGGCGTTCCGTACAAGACCCCGGTCATGGTCAATTATGCGGTGACCAGCTATATGCTGCACCCGAACTTCCTCAAGGCCGTCGAATATATCCGCAAACTCTACCAGGAAGGCCTGATGGAGCCCGACTTCGCGACCATTCCCCAGATGTCCTGCCTGGAGAAGCTCTGGAACGGCACCTACGGCGTCATGGGCTTCAATCCGGTCGGCACGACGAACAACTGGATGCCCGGCCGTTATACCGAGGATCCCAAGCCGACCTTCGTCTACACTGTGATAAAGGGCGATGACGGTCAGGGCGGCTTCTGCCAGACCCGAGCCACCGGCTATTACGGCATCGCCTCGAGCTGCAAATATCCGGAAGAAGCGATGAAACTCTGCAACTTCCTGGGCAGCAAGGACGGCGACGAACTGATTTACTTCGGCATCGAGGGCAAGCACTTCCAGTGGACTGACGAAGCCAACGGCAAATACAAGTATCTCGCCCCCTACACCGATTCCGCGACGCAGCGGGCCGACGGCGGCTACATCTTCTGGTCGATGTTCCGGCGCTGGGACGACAACACGGAAATCAAGACCCTGACAGCAATCAGCCGCGACGCCCTGACCCTGAGCAAGCAGAACACCCTGAAAGATGCATACATCTTTGAAACACCCGCGATCCAGAAGGATCTGGGCACGACGCTGTCGGACATCGAAACGCAATGCCTGACCAACCTGATCGTTTCCAAGGGCGATATCAAGGCTGAATACGACGCCTTTGTCCAGCGCTGGCTGAAGGAGGGCGGCAAGACCTGGCAGGACCAGGCGACCGCCATCTACAAAAAAGAAAACAAATAGGGTGCCCGGCCGCTCACGGCGAAGGCCCGGCCAATCGCCACAGGAGGAACTTGCATGAACCAGATTGTCATCATGGATAACGGCGCCAGCGCCTACCGGATCGTCATCCCGGCTGCGGCGCCCGAACCGGAACGCTTCGCCGCCCAGGAACTGCAGTCATTCCTGCACCAGATCGGCGGCGGACTGATCCCCATCGTGACGGATGACCAGCCGCTCCGGGCTTGCGAGATCCTACTCGGCGGCTGCGGACACCGGCTGCTGCAGGGCTTCGCCCTCGACCCGGCTGGCCTGGGACCGGAGGAGTACGTCCTCCAGACCGGCGGCTGCTGCCTGGCGATCGCCGGCGGCCAGCCTCGCGGCACACTCTACGGCGTTTACGCCTTCCTGGAGGAAGTGCTGGGCTGCAAGTGGTTCACCTCTGAAATCAGCCGCATCCCGCGCCGCCGCCGGATTGCTTTCGGCGCGCTGGACCGGCGCGGCAAGCCGGCCTTCGAATACCGTGAACCTTACATGCGAGATGCGTTCGACGGCGCCTGGTGCGCCCGCAACCGGATGAACTCCAACAAATCCGACCTGGATCCCGCCCGCGGCGGCCGCTTCCGCTGGTATAACTTCCACCACTCGTTCTACCAGCTGATCAACGAGAAGGATTATTTCGATGAACATCCGGAATACTTCTCGCTGGTCGACGGCCGACGCCTGCGGGATCGCTCCCAGCTCTGCCTGACCAATCCGGACGTGCTGCGGATCTGCACTGAAAAGGTCAAGAGCTGGATCCGGGCGAACCCGGAATGCCTGGTTTTCTCGATCGGCCAGAATGACTGGCATAACTATTGCCAGTGCAGAGCCTGCCGGTCAATCGACGAAAGGGAAGGCAGCCCGGCCGGCACGATGATCCGCTTTGTCAATGCGATTGCTGAAGCGATCGAGCCGGAGTTCCCCCAGGTCCTGCTGCATACCTTTGCCTACCAGTATACGCGCAAGGCGCCGAAATACGCCCGTCCGCGGCCCAACGTCATCGTCCGGCTCTGCACGATCGAGTGCTGCTTCAGCCATCCGCTGGCCGAATGCGGCAACAGCGGCGGGCGCGGCGACGGCGCGGCGGCGGACAACCTTTTCCTGCGCGACCTGCAGGAATGGTCGCAAATCACCGACCGACTGTATATCTGGGACTACATCACCAATTTCTCCCATTACCTGCAACCGCTGCCCAACCTGCGGGTGCTCGAGGCCAATATCCGGCTCTTCCGGCAATACGGGGTGAAAGGCGTGCTGGAACAGGGTAACTTCTCCTTCGGCGGCCGCGGCGAGATGAACGAACTGCGCTCCTATATGCTGGCCAAGCTGCTGTGGGATCCGGACTACGGCGCCCGGCGGGCGATGGTGGAATTCCTGCAAGGTTGCTACGGCGGTGCCGCAGAAGCGATCCTGACCTGGCTGGACCTGTACCACGATGCGGCTGCGCCCTGCCACGCCCATATCTACGATAACCCGTCGGCGCCCTATTTCACGCCTGAACTGCTCCGGTTGGGCAATGAGCTGTTCGACCGGGCCGAGGCGCTGGCTGACGACGACGCGGTCCGCGACCGGGTCCGGATCGCCCGCCTGCCGCTGCGCTACCTTG
>JAEXPB010000233.1 GCA_023438965.1 Bacillota bacterium
TGACTACCCGGAAATGGCTGCCGCAGGGGCATGGCGCGCCAAGTTCGATGATGTCGTTCATTTCATAGCGCAGAAGGGGCTGGATGGTGTTGACCAGATTGGTCACCAACATCCTGGCGGCTCGCTGCCCCGGTTCGATGACGGGTTGGCCGGCGGCATCGAGCAGCTCGACATAGATTAGGTCCTCGTTGATGTGCAGGCTGCCGCAGCGGCAGGGGCTGGCGATCTGGCCTTCGCTGGCCTGGTAGATTTCAACGACCGGCGCCCGGAAGGCTGCGGCGAAGCGAGCCTTCTCCTCGGGCTCCAGCACCTCGGCGTAGGTGATCACCCGCCGCGGCGGCTGCCGGATCCGGCCGGCCAGCGGCAGCAGCTGGCGCAGCAGGGAGGGCGGCGCCATCAGGACATTCGCCCGCATCTGGTTGAAAGCGGCGATGATGCTTGCCGGCTCGGTCATCGACGGCAGATAACGCAGACGGATCAACGGCGCGTTGATGTCGGCGAATCCCTGGCTGAATACCCGCAGGATGAAGAGGATCCGTAATGGCAGGTCAATCGGGCGGACCCCGCCGCGGGCCAGGAAGACGCCCGGCAGCCGCTCGGTCAACGCCCGGTCGGTGAGGTAGATGCCCTTGTTGCCGCTGGTGCCGCTGGACAAGCCGACGACGAAACGATCCTGGTAATAGCCCAGGTAATCGCGCCGCAATTCCTTGTCCACCGCATATTGCCGGACGTCGGCCAAGCGGATGCCCACGGTGTTCAGCTGGTCGAAATTCGCCATCATAACCGTTTTATCGATCGGCGGCAGGCTGGCGAAATCCTGGAGATCGCGGACGACCCGGCCGGCGTAGCGCTCCCGGTAAAAGGGGCTGTCGCGGCGCACCCGGTCCAGCAGCGCCAGGACGGCCTTCTGCTGATAGCGCCGGATCTGCCGGGCTGAGGCATGATAAAGATGCCAGTTCAGCTGGATCCAGTCCGTCAGATTGCGCAGAAAGCCCATCGGGCAGTCCCTCCTCTCCCGAGCCGCCGCCGGTCAGGGACCGCGTTGCAGTTTGGCCGATTTACTGCTGGCCTGTCCCAGGCGTCCGATGAGCAGACCATACAGGTGCTCGATCGAACCGACATAATGACGTTTCTCCCATAACAGCAGCAGGAGTCCCCAGCCGACGGCCAGGCTGGCGCCATAAAGCAGCGCGCCACCGATATCGAGCGTCAAGCCGGGGACCATGGCGGTCAGCAAGCGCCAGACCAGAGCAGACAACACGCTCTCCCAGAAAAAGGCCGTCAGGCCGGCATAACTGAAGCGGCTGATGAAGCGGAACAACCAGCCACGGGACGCGCGCGGCGCGGCAGCGCGGTCGAAAACGGCCAGGGCCCCGAGAATCAGCAGCAGAAACAGACCGAGCTGGGCCAGCATGATGCTGTACCATTTCAAGTCGATGGCCCGCTGCAGCATCGTGTCCGGCAGGAAAACATACAGGATCATACCGATGACCAGGAGGATCAGACCGAGCCGGAAGACCGGCCGGCGCGAGCGGCCTTCCTCCAGGCGCAGACCAAGCCAGGAGCCCAGCAGCCCGAAAGCCAGGAAAGGCAGGACCGGATTATTCTTGTTGACCAGCCAGAACAGCCCGATGACGGGCAGCCAGCGGCCTTGCTCAAATTGTTCCAGGTAGAGGGGGTACAACGGCAAGCGGATCTGCGACAGGACCATGACTGCGCCGGCCAGGGCTAGCAAGACCGCCGGCTGCAGGCGGTTGAGCTTCAGGAGCAGCGCCCAGATCAGGCTGACCAGCAGAATATTGCTGCCGATCATCACCAGACTGTCCACGTAGAAAAGCCGCTCCGGATCGAGGCCCGTCCAGCGGCCATGGCGGATCGCCTCGACGAGGATGCTGTTGTTCATGCGACGCTGGGCGAAATCGGACAGGCCGGGACCGGTGAACTGAAAGTAAATCCAGGCGATGACCAGGATGAAGGCGGCGGTGACGGCTTTCTTGCGCAGAATGCGCCGGATCGGCCAGCCATCGCGGCGGTGCAGCCGATAGATGCCGATGCCGTGGACGGTGCCGCTGATGATCGCGAACAATCCGGCAAACATGAGCAGGAAACCGATGATCGTGATGATCAGGGGCGGATTGGTCAGGTCCAGATCCCAGAGCCCGCCAAAATAGTAAAATGCCGAATGCATGATCAGGAGGCCAAAGATGCCCAAGCCGCGTAGAAAATCCAGTCCTTGCCAGTTTTTGTCCATTGTCCGCCTGCTTTCTGGGATAGATCAATCTTCATTCGAATACTATGGATGGATCGAACTCCAGAGGGATCATGGCCGGAATCGCTGAACCAGCGAAATCCTTGATGTTTCTGGTGATAATAGCTTTACAATTATTTCTTTGCGCCGCTGCAATAGCAACTGCATCTTCAAAATCCGCAATCGGGCTCTGCAAGGCATGTTGAATATCCTCGGCCTTGACATCAGCGATGCGAACAAGCGTGAACAACTGATTCATGGCCTGCCGTGCGGAGGAATCGTCTCTGCCGCTTTTCCGAAGCAGATAATTAATGTCGGTCACACTTGAGGCGGTTATCATCAAGCAGATTTTATCTTGCGCCGCAAGATTCAAGATTTCGTAAGATGCCGCAAAGTAAGGTTCCCGTTTCATGATCACGTCAAGAATCACATTCGTATCAGCCAACACTTTCATTGCCGGGAAAGCCTCCCTGCCTTGATAGCGTCGAGTGACAACCCACTATCCGGTATTATGCCGACCAGGTTATCCAGAATCGCCTTTTTATCGAGGACAAAGGGGATGATCTTGGCAATAGGCTCGCCATTTTTGGTAATGATAATGGAATTATCATGATGAACAAGCTCCAGATATTTACCGAGATTGTTCTTTAATTCGGTTGCTGTGACAACCATATTAACACCTCCCAGCTAATCACATTATAACATATCGTACGATTAAAGAATTCTGTAATGGACGATAATTGTTGTATCATATCAGCTAATAGTCGATCGAAATGTTAAGCTAAAACCGATCTGTAAAGCCGCATCATATAGGACCATCCGCTGAGCGATCCGGCGCTGCGCTTGAGTCGTGACTTAAAATACCAAATCTTATATAGATAAAATATTTATCTAAATAAGATTAAATATTAAGCTAAAGTCTTGATTATCCGTCAGAAGGGACTATAATAGAGCTATCACCAGCATGAATGCCGCCATCGGCAGCAGCATCAGCCAGCTATGATCGAGAATGAAGTTGGCCGGAACCGGCCGGGAGGTCTATCATGAAAGATCCTTTGAAAATCGGGTTTGCCCCGACTCGCCGCTTTGTGTTCAGCAAGGAAGACGCGTTCAAGTTCAAAAATCTGACCCGCGACAAGATCGCCGCAACCGGCATCCAGATTGTCGACCTGGATGGCATCAACGAAGAAGGCCTGCTCTATGATAACGACGCGGATGCCGACCTGATCATCCGCCGCTTCCGCGAAGCCGATGTGGACGCCGTGTTCTTCCCGCATTGCAACTTCGGCACGGAAGACACCGTCGCCCGCGTGGCCAAGGCAATCGGCAAGCCGGTCCTGCTCTGGGGCCCGCGCGACGAGGATCCGCTCGCGGACGGCTTTCGCCTGCGCGACACGCAATGCGGCCTGTTTGCCACCGGCAAGATCCTGCGCCGCTTCAATGTCCCCTTCACCTATATCGTCAACAGCGCGCTGGACAGCACCGTTTTCAACCGCGGGTTCCAGAATTTCCTGGCGACCGCCAATGTCGTCAAAGCCTTCCGCAAGCTGCGCGTCCTGCAGATCGCCCCGCGTCCGTCCGGTTTCTGGACGATGATTTATAACGAAGGCGAATTGCTGGAGCGCTTCGGCATTGAAGTCTACCCCATCACCCTGATCGACATCCAGAACGCAACGCTGAAGGTCGAGAAAGCCGGCGGTCCGGAACTCGCTGAAGTCGTCGATTTCCTGAAAGAAAATCTGGACTGCAGCGAAGTGGACGAACAGGCGATCCGGCGGGTGGCCGCTCTGAAGATCGCCATGCTGAACCAGGCCGGCGACCATGGCTGCTCGGCCATCGCCGTGCAATGCTGGACGGCGATGCAGGACAGCATCGGCATCATGCCCTGCCTGGCCAACGCCTTGCTGACCGACGACGGCATCCCGGTGACCTGCGAAACCGACATCCATGGTGCGATCACGGCGGTCATGGCCCAGGCGGCCGCCTTCGGTGAAACCGCGCCTTTCTTTGCCGACCTGACCGTCCGCTCGACCGAGAACGACAACGGCGAACTGCTGTTCCACTGCGGCAATTTCCCGGTCTCCCTGGTGGCGC
>JAEXPB010000351.1 GCA_023438965.1 Bacillota bacterium
CGTTCCCGATTCGGCGCACGGCACCAATCCGGCTTCGGCCGCAATGGTCGGCTATGCTGTGCGGGAAATCAAATCCGGGCCGGACGGCATGATCGACCTCGACGCCCTGCGCGCGGCGCTGGGGCCGGATGTGGCCGGCCTGATGCTGACCAATCCGAATACCCTGGGCTTGTTCGAGCGGAATATCCGCCCGATCGCCGACCTGGTGCATGCGGCCGGCGGCCAGCTCTATTATGACGGCGCCAACATCAATGCCATTCTGATGCAGTCGCGGCCGGGCGACATGGGCTTCGACGTCGTGCATCTCAACCTGCACAAGAGCTTCAGCACGCCGCACGGCGGCGGCGGTCCGGGCGCCGGCCCGGTCGGCGTGGCCGCCCACCTGGTGCCTTTCCTGCCGGCGCCGGTCCTGGAAAGGTCCGCTGAAGGAACCCTTTTCCTGGACGAGGACCGTCCGCGGTCGATCGGCCGGGTGCGTTCTTTTTATGGCAACTTCGGCATCCTGGTCCGGGCTTATGCCTATATCCTGCCCAACGGCGCGGCCGGTTTGCGCGAAGTCTCCGAGGCGGCGGTGACCAACGCCAACTACCTGCTGCAGAAGCTGCGTCCCGCCTATGACTATCCGATCGACCAGCCCTGCCTGCATGAGTTTGTCCTGTCCGGATCGCGCCAGAAAGCACTTGGCTGCGCGACACTGGATATCGCCAAGCGGCTGATCGATTATGGCTATCATCCGCCGACAATCTACTTTCCGCTGACGGTCAGGGAAGCCATGATGTTCGAGCCGACCGAGACCGAAGACCGTGCCAGTCTGGACGGACTGGCCGCTGCCATGCTGGCGGTGGCGGCCGAGGCGGCGGACCAGCCGGAATTGCTGCATGATGCGCCGCACAACACGCCTATCGGCCGTCCGGACGAACTGCAGGCTGCCCGTCAGCCCATCCTGCGCCGCTGACCGCCCGGTATGCTGACGGTCCGAATGACTCCAAACCTGGCCGGCGTGACCATCAGCGGCGATTACGATGATTTGCAGCGTCTGTATGATGCCCTGACCGAAATCATCGGCGATGAATCCGAACCGGGCCGCCCTTACGAAATGCCGGCATTGAGCATCCTGGCGATCTGCTATGAGCTGCGCCACGCCTGGCAGGGCAACCGAGCGGTCAATTTTGTCGCCAACGGCCTGAACGAAGCGGTCAGCCAAAACCTGAAGACGCTGGGGCCGCGGCAAAATGTCTACTTTACCGCCCGGATCCCCCTGCCGGAGATTCTCTTCGATGTGATGGCGCTTTATGATTTCATCGAACTGTATGACGGCAAGCCGGATATTCCGGCTTTGGACCGGGACATCCAGATGGTGCAGCTGTTCCAGGCGGAAGTGATGACCGCGGTCTGCAGCGTGCTGGAAGATGCGCCGGCAGGCCGGCTGCTTCGGCTGGTTTATGGCCAGGTGCCGCGTTTCCGGCAATACTACACGCATTATGTTGAAATGCTGAACAACCGGTATTTACGGCTTAACCGGGAGAAACGGCTGCAGCAAATCGTGCCGACCGCGCGGCGCATCAGCGAGCGCGGCGCCGATTATGAGCATTTCGCCGCCGATTTGCTGGCCACAGCCGCCGAATTGGACTGCCCGGTATCCGAACTCGAACCGGTCAGTCCGCCGCTGGAACTCAGCGATTCGGAATGGTAAAATCGACACAGGCGCGATTTTGGCGCACCTTGGCCACGAAGGCTGAAATAGCCTTATGATCGGGATGATGCTGGTAGTGGTTCAACGTCTCGGCACTGGCGAAGGTGGTGATCAGCACCATGTCCCAGGTATCGCGGCCGATGCCGATATCTTCGCCGATCTCCATGTCCAGGATCTCCGGGATGATCGGGCGCAGAGCCAGCAGCGACTCGCGGATCCGGGCCATATTGGCTTTTTTGTCCGCCCCTTCGGCTTGATCCTGAAAGGACCACATGACAACATGTCTGATCATTGCGCAACTCCAGTCTGCCTGAACGGTTCACCGCCAGGCTGCAAGGTTTTACTTCCGCAAGGATACCATAAAACGGCGGTTTCAGCCAGCCGGCCGGCGGCCAGTCCGGTCGGGGGCCCTGCCGTTGACCGGCTGCCGGCTGCCCGGGGCGGTGTCCGATGAAGCCGCCGGACTGGCTGCCCAGCGGACCGGCGGTCTTCGATCTGGTCACCCGCCTGGTCCTGACAACCCGCGAGCCCTGCCGCCGGCATGTCCTGGAACTGCAGGCCGGCCAGCCGCTGCGGCTCTGCCGCGAACCGGACAATCCGCACGATCCCCAGGCTGTCCGTGTCGACACCCCGGCCGGCTGTCCGGTCGGCTATCTGGACGCCGATACGGCCGGCTATCTGGCTATCCTCCTCGACCATTATGCCGGCTGGACCGACGAGTCCTTTGCCGAGTGCGTCCTGACCGCCGCCCCGCCGGACGCTCCGGCTGCCCGGCGGCTGCGCTACCCGCGGCTTTACCTGCACGTGCGCCTGGCGTTGGCCAGCGCCTGGCCGATGTATACCATTGCGGCGGTGCTGGGCATCAAGACCGACGATTTCGCCCGCCGCTTCAACCTGGCCGGCAATCCCTGGCTGTGGCCGGTCAGGGACCTGCACGACTTGTATCGGAATATCGGCCACGACCAGTTCCAACTGCCAGACCGGCTGATCCGGGCCTGGCGATACCTGACGGGAGGTAACCGGCATGCAGACTGAATTATTCAGGGACTATTATAAGAAGCGCGGCTTCAGCCCGGAACAGACGGACCAGGCGGTTCAAGCCGTCAACGCGCTGGCCGCTGACCTGGTTCGCACCGGCGGCAGCCTGGAAACGGCGACGACAGCGGCGGTCGAAGCCCATGTCGCCGGTCTGGTTGCCGAAGGCCGGAATACGGCCGACCGGCTGTTGGCCCTGGCCCGCTATTTCTACCTGACCGGCGCCCAGGCCATCTACATTTATTTCACGGCTCTTTTCGGCAGCCAGGATGTCCTGGCCAATATCCGGGACCGGCTCGCTGCGGCTGAAGGCGAAACCACGGCCGAGGCGATTTTCGCCGGTCTCGGGGAACCGCCGCTGGGCGCGCCTCTGACCGACATGCCGCCGCTGGTTCGCCGGTTCATGTCGCGGCTGGCGGATAACCTGCCGCCGGAACGCTATTGTCCCCTGCTGGCCGGCAACAACCATGGTCTGCCCCCGACCGGCCAGGATGAGGAACGCCGTCTGCTGGCTGAGGCCGGTTCACTGGACGACTATCTCGCCGACTTGCACCGGCGGAAGGTTGATGAGCTTCAGCAGCATAGCGATGAAGGCCGGATTTGGTGCGAGCAGGTGATCACGCCGGAAGTCGTCGACTTTGTCCGCGCCAATCCGGAGATCCTGTCGGCAACCCGATCGGGCAACCGGCTCTATGTGACGAAAATTCCCTATGATACGGCAGCCTGGCTGCACGCGGCGGATGACCGGCAGCGCAAGTATTTTCTCTGCCACTGCCCTTTTGTCCGCGCGGCTTTTCTGGATGGCCAGGCGGATATCAATCCTGATTGGTGCTATTGCAGCGGCGGATTTACCAAATATCCGTTTGAATTGCTCTTCGGGCAGAGCCTGCAGGTCGAACTGCTCGAATCGCCGCTGCTGGGCCATGACCGCTGCCGGTTTGCGATCACGCTGCCGGAAAACATCAAGCCTTAAGACCGGTTTCGGCCGCTTTCCGGGATGCCGAGGGTAAAACACCCATCAGGGCCTTGTAGGTCCGGGTGAAGTGGGATAAATTCCGATAGCCGCACAGGAAGGCGATTTCAGCCACCGAATGCTGCGTCGTGGCCAACAGGATCTGGGCGTGCTGGCAGCGCAGCAGGCTGATGAAGGAAACGATCGAGTACTGGGTGGTCTCCCGGAAGATGCGCGAGAGATGGTATCTGCTGAGCCGGACTTCGCGGGCAATGTCGTCGATCGTGATCTTGCCGGTAAAATGCGTGCGGATGTAGTTGATCGCCGCCATCACGCTGACGAGACTGCGGCTGCGCGCTCCGGGATATTCTGCCGGATTGTCGACGACATTCCGCGCCGCCAGGTAGACCAGCAGCGACAGCACTGCGTTGCGGATGCCGGCGATCCGGAAACGGCCGGCGTCCTGATAAGCAGCGACAATCTGCCGGTAAGCCGCCGCCGCTGCCGGATCGGCCACCAGGCTGCGCAGCAGGCAGGAATCCAGTTCGATCGCATTCTCTTTGCCAAACGTGCTGCCGACCAGCAGGCAGTAATAGCTGACAGCCGGCGTGCGGGTCATGACCTGATGGATCTGGTAGGCGTTGATGACGAATACATCGCCAGCCCGGACATCGGTAGCCAGTGAGTTGCAGATGACCTGACCTTCCCCCTCGATGAAATAGAGGATCTCCAGGCTCTGGTGCCAGTTCGGGATGCAGCCCAGTTTGCTGCCGCCGATACGGTCCAGGTGGAAGGCGAACGGCAGAAGCGGATCATTGTTGAAATCATGCGGTTCGAAAATCGGTAATTCCATCTGTTGCACCTCAAGTCACAAAACAGCACGATTGTGTTAAAAATGAGCATTTTCGACGATTGTATTGATTCCGCTTCATTTTATAGTAGATGATAGGGATGTCAAGACCCCAGAAAACCGCAAAGGAGATTGCCCATGCCTAAGTTGAAAGTGGCGCTCGTCGGCGCCGGTAACATCGCCAATGTACATTTGGACAGTTATATGAAAAATCCTGAAGTCGAGATCTGCGCGATCTGCGATATCAATCCGGTTCGCTTGCAGGAAACAGCCGATAAGTATGGCATAGCCCGGCGATATGC
>JAEXPB010000365.1 GCA_023438965.1 Bacillota bacterium
ATTGAACGCTTCGTCGAGGGATGTGTCGTCGGAAGCGATTTCCAGGAGCTTGTCATTGGGAACAACAATCAGGGAATCGACAAATTTCTCGAGTTCGCGGATACCGCGCTCGGCATTCTGCATCCGCCGCGATCCTTCAAAGCGGAACGGGCGGGTCACCACGCCAACGGTCAGGATACCCATCTCACGGGCAATCTGGGCGATGACCGGCGCGCCGCCGGTACCAGTGCCGCCGCCCATGCCGGCCGTAATGAACAGCATGTCGGTTCCCCGGATCAATTGGCCGATTTCGTCCTTGGACTCATTGGCCGCCTTCTCGCCGATCTCCGGATTCGCGCCGGCACCCAGGCCGCGCGTGATCTTTTCGCCGATCTGGATCCGGTTGTTGGCCTTGGTCCGCAGCAGGGCCTGGTTGTCGGTATTGACCGTAATGAATTCTATACCTTGAATCGCACCGTCAATCATGCGGTCGACGGCATTGCAGCCGCCGCCGCCGATGCCGATGACCTTGATTGTCGCGAAATGATCGTTATCCATGGCAAATCCCATTTTATAATCAGACAAAATAACATCCCCTCTCAGCTTTGTGATGGCCGGCCGTCCGCAAGTCCGGCTGAATGTAAAATCTATCCGGGCAAACCGAAGCGTTCCGGTGCTGGTGCCCTCACGTCTGCTTTGATCCTTTTATTCCCAATTTTACACTAAGATGACAAATGGCACAACAATATTTAGTGTATTTTTAAATTCAACTTACAATATCTTGACGACGGACCCCAAACGGGGTTCCGTCAGTCATGAATCGGCGGTGCCTGTTTTCTGGCGCCGACTGTCCCAACGGGCCAGCAGCAGTCGCCGGATCGTCGAGAAGTTGATGAAAATCCGGTTGCCGAAAGCAAACACAGCCGCCAGGCTGAGCTGCAGGTCAAGCTGGTCGCCCAGGGCGGCCAGCGCAACGGCGATCGCGCTGTTGCCGACGAAGCCGGTGATAAACAGCCGCATGTTGAACCGGTTCTGCAGGTTGGCCGTCAGGGCGCCGATCACGGAATCGATGGCCGCCAGGATGCCGACCGCCACATAGGATGAATAGGCATTGGGGATGTCGACGTTCCAGAGCAATCCGATGATCAAGCCGATAATCAGGCCAATAAGTGGAAACATGGTTCATTCCTCCTAATCCGGTGTAAAGGTCCTGCGGCTGCCGGTCAGATCCAGGACGCCCTTGCCGCGTCCGTCGAATACCCCCTGGGCGATGGCGAACCGCAGCCAGAGCATGTCCTCCGTCTGGTCGGAAGTGGTTTCGGCCTTGACATTGAGCTCCTCGCCGGTTTTGGGCAGCACCGCCGTCAGATACAGCGTCTGGCCGCTGACCGGCCGGATCTTGCGGATCTGCGGCAGCAGCTGGAGCGGCGGCCGGGTGTCTTTATCAGCCTCAATTATAGCACCCATCAGGCTGATCGCGCTATTCATCGCCGATGGCACATCGACGCCCAACGGCTGGCCGAGCAGCAATGCGGTGGCCGAAACGCCCTCGATCACCGGAATATCGTCCGGCACCTTATTCAGGATCCGCAGGGCGATGCCATCCTTGTCCACCATGACGCAGCCGTCCGGAATAGCCACATAGGCAACTTCCACCCGCTCTTCAATCTCCAGCCGGATTCTGCCGGGGAAAACCAGTTTGGCCGTTACATGCTTGATGGCGGGAAAAGCCTTGGCCAGACGGGTTTCGACTGCGACATAGCGCAAGCGGATCAGACTCTCCGGCGAACCGCCCAAGCCCCGGAACAAGTGCTGGCCGATTATCAGGCCGCTGGCGGCCAGGATATCGGCTTCGCCGGCACCGCGGATTTTGGTTGTTTCAACAGTCTGCAGCCGGAAAACCGGCAGCAGCCAAACCAGCAGACCAATCAGCGCCGGCAGGAGCAGCGCGGCGAGCCAGCTTTTCCGGCGGCCGTTTATCCGGCGGCAGCTTTTCTGGACTGGTTTCATTGCATGACCTCGTAAAGCCGGTGGCAAATATCCGCTGCCGCATCCGGCCTGGCCTGGCTGGCTGCGGCCTGGCCCATCCGGGGCAGCCGGTCCGGGTCATGGAAAAGGTCCTTGATGGCGGTCATCAGCCAGGCCGGCGTCAGCTGGCTGTCCGGACAGAGGACCGCGCCGCCGGCGTCGGCCTGAGCACGGGCGTTATAGGTTTGATGGTCGCCGGCGGCAAACGGATAAGGGACCATGATGGCCGGACGGCCGAGGGCAGCCAGTTCGGCGCAGGTCATCGCACCGGAACGGCAGATCAGCAGATCGGCGGCCGCCATGTAGAGGTGGATGTCATACAGGTATTCATGCACAGCCAGCCAGGGTTTGCCGGCGGCCGCGGCTGAGACGGCCTGGAAGTGCTGCCTGCCGGCCGCCAGAATCACCAGCGGCGCTTTCCCGTCCGCCTGTTCGGCTGTAAAATCGAGTCCCAGAACCGCCAGATTGATGGAACGGGCGCCCAGGCTGCCGCCCATGGCCAGGATGACCGGCTGGGCCGGATCCAGTCCCAGGGCTGTGCGGGCGGTCAGGCGATCCTGCCGGAAGAATATCTCACGGACCGGATTGCCGGTCAGCGTGATCGGCGCGCGGGTGTGAAAGCGTTGTTCCGTGCCGGGGAAGCTGATGCAGACCGCCTGGCTGCGTCTGGCCATCAGCCGGTTGGAGCGGCCCGGAAAGGCATTCTGTTCATGGAGGAGGACCGGGATGCGCAGGCCGGCGGCGGCGGCGACGACCGGGCTGCAGACATAGCCGCCGGTGCCGATGACCGCGTTGGGACGGAATTGGCGGAGCAGCCGGCGGGATTGCCGGTAACCGGCCAGGTAGTCGGCAACGGCGCGCAGCATTTCCCTGGATGGCCGGGACGGCAGGCCGCGGGCGCGTATGGCCGTGAAGGCGAATCCCGCCCGGGGCACCAAGGTGCTTTCCAGGCCGCGGGCCGTGCCGCAGAAACGGATCTCGGCATCGGGATGGTCCCGCTGGATCTGCTCGGCGATGGCCAGGGCAGGATTGATATGGCCGCTGGTCCCGCCGCCGGCCACGACAAACCGCAGCGGGCTCATGGCCGTGCCTCCGGCCGGCCGGCCGCGGATCGGCGGCTGTCCGTCGAAACATATTCGCGCTGGTTGCGCTGCCCGGTCCGCGAAACGGCCAGAATGAAGCCGATCGCCATCAGGAAAAACAGGTTCGAAGTGCCGCCGTAGCTAAAGAAGGGCAACGAAATGCCGGTGGGAGGGATGGTCTTGGTGGCGACGGCGATGTTCAGGAAGGCCTGGATGCTGATCAGCATGGTATAGCCGGCAGCCAGGATGGCCGCAAAAGGATTGGCCGTCTTCAAGGTGATGCTGACGCCAATCAGCATGAAGAGGACAAACAAAAGCAGCACGCCGACTGTCCCGGCAAACCCGAGTTCCTCGCCGATGATGGCGAACACGAAGTCATTGTGCGCCTCCGGGACATAATTGTATTTCTGGCGGCCCAGTCCCAGCCCGATACCGGTCAGGCCGCCGGAACCGATGGCGATGACCGACTGGTCGACCTGGTAGGTGTCGTCCTTGCTGGCCGCGTCCGGATTTTGAAAATCGTTGATACGGTCCAGCACATGCTGGAAGTTGCCGCGTATGCTGTCCTGGATCTTGCCGGCCGGCAGCAGGGGCAGCGTGACGGCCACCAGCAGGGCCAGGATCAGCAGGATGACCAGGAGCTGGAGGATGCCGCTGACCCAGGACCGCGGCCGGATGCCGGCGGCCAGGTACATGGCCAGAATGATGAAGCACATGATGATGACGCAGGATACATGCGGCTGCCAGATGATCAAGGCGATCCAGACCAGCAGCCCCATGGCAGGCAGCAGGATATCCAGCCAGCCGTCGGCCAGGAACTGCCGCAGCGGCGAGCGGAAACGCAGGCGGCCGCGGGCGCGCAAGCGGCGGATCATCGATGTGTAGCCGGCAAAGCAAAAGACCATGGCCAGCTTGGCCAGTTCAGACGGCTGGAACTGGATGCCGATATTCACCCAGCGCCGGGCGCCGTTCATCAGGATGCCGAAAAACTTGACATAGACCAGCAGGGCGGTGGTCAGGCCATACAGGCCGACAACCATCCAGATATGGTCGAAGAGCCTGACCGGGATGACGAAGGCCAGGATCAACGCGATAGCCAGTCCCATGGCGGTGATGCCGGACTGCTTCAGGACATAGAACATCGAATTGCCGGACTTGGATGCGTAGCCGTCGCTCATGCTGGCGCTGAACAGCATGACCAGGCCGAAGCAGATCATGACCAGCGTGACGATGAACAGGCCGGCGTTGATGCGCCGCGGCGGCTGCAGCCATTCACCGGTGCCGGCCACGCGGCGGACATCACGGTTGCGGATCTCGTTGGCTGGCCGGAAGGGATCCCGTCGCATCGGTCAGCCCTCCCCTCTGCCGCTGCCGGCGATTTCCGCCGGCTGTTCCGCCCGGGCGGCCAGGACCGCGGCGGTGACTTTTTCCATCGCAAAGGCGCGTGAACCCTTGACCAGCAGGCAATCGCCCGGCTGCAGCTGCCCGTTCAGCGCCGCGGCCAGGGACTGGGTGTCCGGATATTCAGCCACCGGCAGGTCCGGTCGGACCGAGCGGGCGCCGGCCGCCAGGTCGGCGGCCTGCGGGCCGGTGACCAGCAGCAGGTCAAAGCCCTGGAGAGCGGCCTGACGGCCAACCTCCCGATGGGCTTCGCCGGCATATTCGCCCAGTTCCAGCATGCCGCCCAGCGCCGCGATTTTACGGCGGCTGCCGGCCAGGCCGGCCAGGGTCCGCAGAGCGGCCAGCATCGATTCCGGGCTGGCATTATAGGAATCATCCATGATCAGCAGCGTGCCGGTGTCCACGATCCGCTGCCGGTTGCCGGTCGTCTGGCATTCACCGGCGCCAGCCGCGGCCAGATTCAGGTCCGCCTTCAGCTCATGGGCGACCGCGAGGCCGAAGAGCGCGTTCAACACATGGTGCGTTCCCGGGACCGGCAGGCTGACCGGGACATAGGACGGCCCGCTGCCGGGTGTCAGCAGGCAGGCGGTGAACGTGGTCCGGTCGGCAGCGGCGCTGATGGCCCGGGCCGCCAGGCAGTAGCTGGCGCCGTCAGCGATCAGGTTGGCGGCCAGCTCCGGGCAGGTGGTCACATAGGCGATCCGGCGGTTGCACTGTGTCCGGCCGAGACCGAGCAGAAGCGGGTCGTCGGCGTTGAGGATCAGCAGTCCGGCCGGCCGCAGGCCGTCGAGAATTTCCGCCTTGGCGGCCAGGATTGCCGCTTGGCTGCCCAGGCGGCCGATATGCGAATAACCGATGCAGGTCAGCACGGCGATGTCCGGACGGGCGATGCGGCTGAGCAGGCTGATCTCGCCCGGTCCGCGCATGCCCATTTCCAGGATGACAGCCTGATGCTCGGCTTCCGCCAGCAGCAAGGTCTGCGGCAGGCCGATTTCATTGTTCTGGTTGGCGGCGGTCTGGTGGACCGGCATGGACTTCTGCAGGCAGGCGCTGATCATCTGGCGGGTCGAAGTCTTGCCG
>JAEXPB010000431.1 GCA_023438965.1 Bacillota bacterium
CAAGAACGGCGCGCCGTCCGGTACAGCCGGCTTTGCCTATCGCCTGGAAGCGATCGAGATCGTGCTGGTGGCCAAGAATGGGCCGGCGCCGGGGCCGACGACCAAACCTTTCGTCGACAAATCGACCCTGCCGGCGGTCAAATACCAGAGCCATGTCCAGAATATCGGCTGGCAGGCCTGGATGAGCAATGGCGAAGTCTCCGGCACCAGCGGCCAGGCGCTGCGCCTGGAAGCGATGCGCATCGCGGTGGAAAACCTGGATGGCGGCATCGAATACCGGACGCATGTGCAGAACCTCGGCTGGCTGGACTGGGTGGCCAATGGCGCGCTGCGCGGCACGGAAGGGCAGCGCCTGCGCCTGGAGGCGATCAACATCCGCCTGACCGGCAATGCGGCCCTGAATTATGATATCTACTATCGGGTTCATGCGCAGCAGTTCGGCTGGATGGACTGGGCCAGGAACGGCGCCTCAGCCGGCACAGCCGGTTACGCGTATCGCCTGGAGGCGATCGAGATCGTGCTGGTGGAAAAAGGCGGACCGGCACCCGGACCGACGGCCAATCCGTTTGCCGCACGCTGACCAAAAGGCCAGGCAACGACTGACTGGTATATGAGGGTACAGACTGCACGGCAGAAATGCCGCGCAGTCTTTTTCTTAATGTATGGTATAATTTAGGCAATTGTCAACGGCAGCCGCCAGGCTAGAAAATAAGGTAAAACTGGGAATAAGAATGAAAAAATCGATACATTCACCGATTTGGCGAATCCTTGCTTTTGCTCTAATACTATCATCTTTCATCCTGGTCCCCTGGACGGGTACTGCCCTATGGGCCCGGCAAATTGCCGGCCAGCCGGCAGCAATGGTCCTGTCATCCGAATTGCGGCAGGAAAAGCAGAACAGCCGCCGGCTGCTTGATGGAATGTCGGCACTGGTCCCCGGCAGTGATTTCCGGGACGGTGAAGTGCTTGTCCAAGCCGACTCGGCGGCTGACGCCGAACGGATCGCCCGGGCATACGGCGCTTCGGTCCGGCGGTATTCCGAACATGGCATGACGGTGCTGGCCTTGCCGGCCGGCTCTGCCGTCAGGGATGCCGTGACCTGGGGCGCACAGGAAGACAATGATCTGCCGGTTGCCTATCCCAATTATCTATGCCGGGCGGATGACGGCCAGGCCAATGCCCTCCCTCTGGACCCCGCCTTCTCCAGCCAGTATTTCCATCAGGAAATCAATGCGCCGCTGGCCTGGGATCTGACCCACGGCTCGACGGCAACCATTGTGGCAATTATCGACACGGGCATCGACATTGATCATCCGGAATTTTCTGGGCGCCTGTCCGCTGAGTCCTACAACGCCTACACCAATCAGGTTGGCATTGCGGCGGTGAATGATGATAAAGGCCACGGCACCCATGTAGCCGGCATCATCGCCGCAGCCATGAACAACGGACAGGGCGGCTGCGGTGTCGCGCCAGAGGCGACCCTGCTGGTCATCAAGGCCAACAACCCGGCTAATCCATCATCATTCGCATCTGACGATCTGATCGAAGCCATCTATTATGCCGCCGACCATGGCGCGGACATCATCAACATGAGCCTTGGCCGAAGCTTTTCCATAGGCGCCTTGCCAGCCGAACAGACCGCCATTCAATACGCGATCAGCAAGGGCGCCATCGTTGTCTGCTCAGCCGGCAATGAACAGGAAAGTCATGCCGGTTATCCGGCAGCCTACCCCGAATCGCTGGCGGTCTCCGCTCTGCGGCAAGGCAGCCTTTTTGACGGATCCTATTCCAATTACGGTCCGGAAATCGATCTCTCGGCGCCGGGTACAGCGATCTATTCAACATACTGGTTTGGGGGATATGCGATCATGACCGGCACATCGATGGCCTGTCCGGTCGTGTCCGGCGTGGCCGCTCTGGTCAGGTCCCGTTTCCCGGAATTATCGGCAGAGCAGCTGAAGACCAAACTCTGCGAAACGGCGACGGACCGGGGAACCAGCGGTTGGGATGCTTATTATGGCAATGGTGAGGTTAACGCCCAGACGGCCGTCGCGGCTGCCGCCATGGTCAGCGTGACCTTTGACAGCCAAGGCGGTAGCACAGTCAATCCGATCAGCATTCAGACGGGCAGTCTGCTGCCCGAACCGCCGGCGCCGGCCAGAACGGGCTATGCCTTTGCCGGCTGGTATAAAGACCGCAGCCTGACACTGGCCTGGAATTTTGCTTCGGATGTGGTCACGGCCAATATGACCCTATACGCCAAATGGCTGGCCAACCAGTATCAGGTCGATTTCAACGCCAATGGCGGAACGGATGTGCCATCTTTATCAGTCAGCTACAATTCAACCATTCCTGCTCCGAAAGCCCCGACCAAGGCGGGCCATACCTTCATGGGCTGGTATAAAGAGAGCGGCCTGGTCACCGCCTGGGATTTTGCGTCGGATGTGGTGACCGGCCATACAACCCTCTATGCCAAATGGCTGGTCAGCGTTTTCACCGGCCTGGGCACCGAAACCAGCCCGTTTCTGATCAGCTCGGCTGATGATCTGGTGAATCTGGCGGTTTTGGTCAATGACGGCGACCAATATTACAACAATAAAATTTACCAGCTGCAAAACAACATCAGCCTGTCCGGGCTTGCCGGCTGGACTCCGATCGGATTGAATTCCGGCACGGCATTTTGCGGTACATTGGATGGCAATGGCCATACGATCAGCCAATTGCAGCAAATTGTCCTGTCGGTGAACGGCGCGGCAACCTATGCAGGCTTGCTGGGCTACAATCAGGGGACTGTCAAAAACATCAATCTGAACAATAGCCTGATCCGGGTGACTGGGGATGGCCAAGCCTATGCGGGCGGCCTTGTCGGCTTTAACAACGCCGGTACGATCAGCCATTGCACATTCTCGGGGTCCATAACCAATTTGGGGGACACCGGCGGCATTGTGGGCTATAACCAAACCGGCACGGTCGAATCCTGCATCAACACCGGCAGCATATCCGGCGATCCCGGCTATGGCTCGAATATCGGCGGCATAGCCGGATTCACTTCCGGAACCCTGACCGGCAACAGCAACGCCGGAACGGTCACTGGCATGAATGTGGGGGGGATTGCCGGCAACAATGCGGGAACAATCCAGATCTGCGATAATGAGGGAGCCGTCAAAGGGCAGATTGACTCAGCCGATGCTGGCGGCATCACCGGCTATAATTCCGCATATTCCGGTCAAATCCTGGATTGCTTTAATGTTGCGCCAGTATCCGAAGCCGGAACAAGCGGGGGCATTATCGGCAGCAATTTCCTTGGATTGGTCAAACGCTGCTATAACATCGGCACAATAACCGGGTTGTACATTTCGGGCGGCATATGCGGCGTCACAACCGATGCCGCCGTCCTGATCGCCGACTGCTATTATCTGGAAGCCAATCAGCAGGGGATTGGCTTGGATTACGGTCATTCAACCGGCCTGACCACTGCTTGCACGAGGGAGCAGATGTGCCAGCCAGGCACTTTCGCGGGCTTTGATTTTAACCGTGTCTGGTGTATGCCTTTTGCGGATTTTGCGCCGGTCTTCCGTTCGGACAGGCAATATGTCCACTATGCAACCCAGACCCAATATGAACCGGCCCTGAGGACTGTGCCAACCAATAGCCTGCTGCCTGGTCCGCCGGCACCAATCCGTTCCGGGTACATTTTCCAGGGCTGGTACAAGGACGCCGCTTTCACCGTGGCCTGGAGCTTTGCCACCGATGCGGTGACTGCCAATACGACGCTCTACGCCAAATGGATCACTGTCAAATATC
>JAEXPB010000491.1 GCA_023438965.1 Bacillota bacterium
GATTCTGGTCATCAATAAAGGCAAGGGCACCTTTGTCGCCGCCGAACCGGAGCGGATCGATATCAAGGGATTCGGACCATTTACCTTTTCCTTCCTGGCGGCACGCAGCCGCGACGGCTTCGAGCAGCTGGCGGTCTGCCGGATTGACGGCGATGCCGAAACCGACCGGGTTTTCGGCGTGGCTGGCGGCACCGGTCATACCGGCTATTGGGCGATCACCTGGCAACTGGGTCAGGCCAGCCAGGTTTTCGCGATCTGCCAATCGATTATCCCGGTTTATATGTTCCCGGACCTGGAAAGCGACCTGGCCGCCAACAAGCGCATGATCGAAATCATGGCCAACAAATATGCCTACCTGCCGCAAAAGGCCGCCTGCCGGATCATGGTCCGGCCAGCCGCCGGCGATGAAGCCCGCCAGCTGGACATTTCCCGCAGCGCTCCTGTCCTGGTGGCTGCCAGCCGCCTGACTTCGCGCAGCGGTAATGTCTGCGAATCGGTTACGGCCGTCATGCGGCCGGATCTGGTCACGCTCGGACTGGATGCCGGAAGGAGCTGAACCTGGTTTTGTCCATTTATCTTGATCATAGCGCAACCACACGCCCCTGGCCGGCTGTTATCGATTGCCTGACCAGCGAGCTGGCGCTGCATTATGCCAATCCATCCTCACTGCACCGCCAGGGCCAGGCCGCAGCCAGCAGCCTGGAAGCAAGCCGGCAGCAGATCGCGGCTGCGCTGGGTTGCCGTAAACAGGAACTGCTGTTGACCTCCGGCGGTTCCGAATCGATCAATACGGCGATCAAGGGTTTTGTTGCCGCCAACCCGCGGCTGGGCAAACGGATCATCACCAGCCGGGGCGAGCATGCCGCCACGGTTCAGACGCTGGATTACCTGAAGCAACAGGGTTACGAAATCGAAGAACTGCCTTTGCGGCCTTCCGGCTCAGTCGACCTCGATGCCTTGCAGACAGCTTTGCAGCGGCCGGCCGCCCTGATCAGCCTGATTCATGTCAGCAACGAAACCGGCGCGGTCAACGATGCGGCCGCGATTGTCCGCCTGCGCAACCAATACCAGCCGAACACGGCCATCCATCTCGATGCCGTGCAAACCCTCGGCCGGCAGCCGCTCCATTTCCAGCGTCTGGGCGTTGACCTGCTGTCCGGCAGCGGGCATAAAGTCGGCGCACCGAAGGGGATCGGCTGGCTGCTGGTCCGTCAGGGCGTGCGGCTGACGCCGTTGATTCATGGCGGCGGCCAGCAGCAGGGTTTGCGTGCCGGGACGGAGAACGCGCCCCTGGCGGCCGCCCTGGCCCTGGCGATTCAACTGACCATGCAAAATGCGACCGGCCGGGAGGCGGAGGTCCGCGAACTGCGCCGGCTTTTCCTGCAGGAACTGGACGCCGCAAGCCAGCCTTACGCGCTCATCTCACCGGATGACGGCGTGCCCCAGATCCTGACGATCGCCTTCCCCGGCTTGCGCGGCGAGACCATGCTCCATGCCCTGGAAGCCCGGGATATCTGTGTGTCGACCGGCTCGGCCTGCTCTTCGCACCGCCGGAAGGCCAATACCGTTTTGCAAGCCATGGGGGTGCCGGACCAGCTGGCTGAATGCGCGATCCGGATCAGCCTGGCCGCGTCCAATACACCCGATGAAATCCGGATTGCCGCCCGGGCAATCCAGGATAGCTGGCGCCGGCTGGTCAGCGTTAAAACAACAGTCAGGCCTGCCGGCTGGCCTGAACAGGAGGCCCCATGACTGAACATCAGGACATCATCTTGGCCAGAATGGGTGAAATCACCTTGAAAGGCTTGAATCGCGGTAAATTTGAACGCCGGCTGATCGAGAACCTCAGCCGGCGGCTGCGCGCGCTGGGACGCTTCAGCATCGAGCAGAGCCAGTCGCGGATCTGGATCGAACCGGTCGGACCGGTGGATGATCTGCCGGCTGTCCTGCGCCAGATCGCCAATATCTTCGGCATCGTGTCGGTCAGCCCGGTCTGGCGATTCGACGGCGGCCTGCCTGAGCTGCAGGAGCAAGCGGTGGCCTTTGTGCGCGGACTGATCGCCGACGGGCGCCCCCGATCGTTCAAGGTGGAAAGCCGGCGCGGCGACAAGCGCTTTCCGGTCCAGTCGCCCGAGATCAGCCGGATCCTGGGCGATGCCGTCCTGACGGCCTTCCCGGCGCAGCTGCACGTGGATGTCCACCAGCCGGACTTCACGCTTTATGCCGAGGCACGCGGACATCTGTACCTGTACAGCGAGATTGTGCGCGGCCACAAGGGCTTGCCGGTCGGCATGAGCGGGCAGGGCATGCTGCTTCTGTCCGGCGGCATCGACAGCCCGGTGGCCGGCTACATGCTGGCTTCGCGCGGCATGGAAATTCAAGCGGTCTATTTCCACGCCTTTCCGTTCACCAGCGACCAGGCTCGGGCGAAAGTCGTCGAGCTGGCCCGCCTGCTGACCGTCTATACCGGCCGGATCCGCCTGCATGTGGTTGATTTTACGGAAATCCAGCTCACCTTGCGCGACCATTGCCCGGAAGACATGATGACGATCGTCATGCGCCGGATGATGATGCGGATTGCCGCCGGACTGGCGGCCCGAACCGGCTGCAAGGCCCTGATCACCGGCGAGAGCCTCGGCCAGGTGGCCAGCCAGACCCTGGAGGCGCTCTGCACGACCGACAAGGTGGTCGACATGCCGGTCTTCCGGCCGCTGATCGGCATGGACAAGGACGACACGATCGTCATAGCCCGCCGCATCGGCACCTTCGAGACCTCGATCCTGCCGTATGAAGACTGCTGCACGGTCTTTGTCGCCAAGCATCCGAAGACGCATCCATCTCTGGCTGACGCCGAAGCCGCTGAAACGGACCTGGATATCGCGGCTCTTGTCGAGGCAGGCTTGTCCAGAATCGAGGAGGTTGTGCTGTGAAAATCGGCAAACTGACCAATGAGGAATTGCAGCAGCTGGTGCTCAACCGGCTGCCGGCGTCAACCGGACCGGTGGCCAGCGGCCCGGCGATCGGCCTGGACTGCGCGGCAATCCGTTTCGGTGACGGACAGGTCATCCTGTCCACGGACCCGATTACCGGCGCGGCAGCCGATATCGGCCGCCTGGCGATCCATATCTCCTGCAACGACATCGCCGCCTGCGGCATCCGGCCGGCAGCGCTGATGCTGGTGATCATCGCACCGCCGGCGGCGACACGGGCCGATATCGGCCGGGTGATCGACCAGGCCGCGGCGGCAGCCAGAGAATTGAATGTCAGCATTGTCGGCGGCCATACCGAGATCAGCGACGCGGTCAGCCGGTTCGTCATCATTACAACGGCGATCGGCCTGACCTATGGCGACCGGATCATCCAGGCCAGCGGCGGTCAGCCGGGCGACGTGCTGATCATGACCCGGACCGCCGGGCTGGAAGGGACAGCCATTCTGGCGACCGACCAGGCGGAACGGCTGACTGGCTGCCTGTCCGTGTCCGAACGGGAAGAAGCCCGCGCCATGATTGACCAGATCAGTGTGGTCGAAGCCGGCAGCTGCGGCGGCAACCTCGGTGTCCATGCCATGCACGACGCCACCGAAGGCGGCATCCTGGGCGCTTGCTGGGAACTGGCCGAGGCCAGCGGCCTGGGCTGTGTCATCGAGGCCGGCCGGATACCGGTGCATCCGCTGACCCGGCGGATCTGCGCCTGCCTGAAGCTGGA
>JAEXPB010000545.1 GCA_023438965.1 Bacillota bacterium
ATTCCTGCCCGGCCTGCGGGCGGACACCGACCGAGGAAGACCAGCCGTTCGAGCGCATCCGTCGCATTACCGGCTACCTGGTCGGCACCCTGGACCGCTTTAACAACGCCAAGCGGGCGGAGGAGCACGACCGCGCCAAACACGGCCTGCGCGAATAAAAGGTCATGGAAATCCGGCTCTTTGGCCTGCTGAAGGAATCAATCACCGACGGACCGGGTATCCGGTATGCCATCTTTACCCAGGGCTGCCCGCACAATTGCGACGGCTGCCATAATCCGGCCAGCCATTCTTTTACGGACGGCTTCCTGCGCGATACGGACGACCTGCTGGCGGAGATCCGCGCCAATCCCTTATTGGACGGCATCACGCTCAGCGGCGGCGAGCCGTTCATGCAGGCGGCGGAATGCGCGCACCTGGCCAACGGTGCAAAAGCGACCGGTCTGCCGGTGATGGTTTTCAGCGGCTATACCTGGGAGGAACTGCTGGAAAACGCGCCGACACGGACCGGCTGGCCGGAACTGCTGGCCCAGATCGACATCCTGATCGATGGCCGTTATGAGAAGAACCAGCGCTCGATGGGCTTGCGCTTCCGGGGCTCGCGCAACCAGCGCGCAGTGGCCGTGCAGCAGTCGCTGCGCGAAGGGCGGCTGGTCCTGGCGGACCTGTAAGCCAGACCGATTTCGCAGCGGTCATTTGGCGGGACAGGCTGTCCGGACAGGGTTTGCAGTTTGCAGACCGGCAAGGTATAATCAAAACAGCCTGCTGCCTTCGGACCGGATTTTTGGCGGCGTGGCCTGAAGATCAGTCCCTGGAAGGAGCGCATCATGGCCCATCAGCTCTGGCTGCCTTCGTTCTTTGCTTCCGGTATGGTCCTGCAGCAGCAGGCGCCCTGTTCGCTGCATGGTAAAACCCGTCCCAACGCTGATTTGCATCTGACCTTGTTCCGGGCGCCCTTTGACGGGCGGTCCGTTTCACCCCTGGACAGCCAATATGGCACCGTAGCCGATCTGTCCGGCGCCAGCGATGACACCGGCGCTTTTGCGTTTGAGCTGCCAGCCTTTGAAGCCTCCTTCGATCCGTTTACCCTGACGCTGACCGACGGCACGGAGACCATATGCCTGGAGAATGTGCTCTTCGGCGAGGTCTGGATCGCCGCCGGCCAATCCAATATGGAAATGCCGCTTCAGGCTGTCCAGGGCGCCGATCAGCTGGCCAACCTGGCCAACCTGCATTATGTCCGGGTACTCCGGCAGTCGGTGATCGGGCTGGACGCCAAACATAACCTGTATGATATCCACCCGCGGGCCGACCTCTGCGGCGCCGCCTGGTCGCGCGGCGACCAGCCGGAAGCCATGGCCCTGGTCTCAGCGGTCGGCTTCAGCTTCGCGCGGGAGGTTCAGCTGGATCTGCGCGTGCCGATCGGCCTGATCGAGACTGCTCTCGGCGGCACATACATCCATGCCTGGCTGAGCCGCGAGTCGGTCGAGCAGCCGGCCCTGAAGAAGCATATCGAGGAAATCGGCTTCTATCGTTCGGCAATCGACTGGAACCTGACCAAGGACAATGACTGGAACCGACATCAGCCTTCCGCGCTATTTAACAGCAAAGTCGCCCCCCTGGCCGGTCTGACCGCCCGCGGCATCTTGTGGTACCAGGGCGAAAGCGATTACCAATACCCGGAATACTATCAAAAGGCGCTGCAGGCGCTGGTCCGCGACTGGCACCGGATTTTCCGCCCGGCCGACAAACGGGGACTGGGCTTCCTGTATGTCCAGCTGGCGCCCTATTATTATGGTCATCGGCGCTTCGAGCAGCTGGCGGAATTCAACGAAATGCTGGCGGCGACCCGGCACCTGCTGACTTGCCCGGCCAGCCTGGTGCCGATCTATGACCTGCCGCCGATTTACGATTCCGCGCCGGAAGGCTGGCGGCACCCGATCCATCCGGCGGTCAAGCTGCCGATCGGGCAGCGCCTGAAAACCGTGGCGATGGGTCTCCTGTATCAGCACAAGGCGCCGGAATCGGCGCCGGAATGCACGGACATCGAGGTCGTCGGCGGCAAGATGATGCTCAGCTTCGCCCATATCGGCGACGGTCTCCGCCTGACCGGCGACGACAGCCGGCTGCGCGGCTTCGCGATCTGCGGCGCCGATCGGGTCTTCGTCGAAGCGCAGGCCCGCATCCTTTACGGCCTGAAGGTGCTGGTCTGGCACGAGCAGATTGCCGATCCCTGCGCCGTAACCTATGCCTATGCCGACATGAATCACTATGCCAACCTGGTCAGCCGCGACCAACTGCCGGTCGTGCCGTTCCGGTCGGACCGCGAACCTGCGCGCTATTGCCCGCCACTCGAATGGACCCACTGCGAGAGCCTGCAGATCTGGTGCACGCCCCATTTTACCGATCCGATGGGCACCGGCTGGCATCCAGCCTGGCGCATCGAGCGCGGCCAGGGCGAACTGCTGGTCGAGAAAGCCAACAAGGCCGAGGGTGACGGCTCCCTGTTGCTGCGCTACAAGGACGCCGAAAGCCATGAATTCGGCATCGAGCCGCTGCTCCAATACGATTCGCAATTCCCGCCGCTGGACCTGAGCCCATACAGCCAGTTGTCGATCGATATCTTCAATCCCGACCAGCAGATCAAGCACCTGCGCCTGGCCGTGGCCACCGGGCCGATGGAGGCGCCCTTGCAAGCCCTGCCGACCCGCATCACCATCCTGCCCGCCCTGCGCTGGCAGCGGCTGCAATTCGACCTGGGCGGCCTGCCGGCGGACAGCCGGGCAGCCCTGCGCCGGCTGGTCTTCCTGGTGGAGGACCGCAAGAGCCGCGGCCAGATCTATTTCGACCAGATCCGGCTGATCCGGGCGATCGGCAAATGATTTCAATTATGTCTCAGTAAGCAAAATGAAGAAAGTAAAAATAATTGAAGATGGTTTTGTAACAGAATATATCGAACACCTCTATATATCCTATTCTGAGGTGAATTATCAAAAATCGACGGTTTTTGTCCATTTTATATCGGGTGAAGCATACACAGTTGAGTGTAGCCTTTTAGACTCATACCAAATGCAATTTGGTATAACCGTTTCCGATAATGGCGAATTTGTTTTCGTTCAAGAGATGACGCCGTTTATTCGAGTAATACATGCGCAAGAAAAGCAATAACTATAACTATAACAATAGAACTTGAATCTTTTGGTAGTCGTTAATAAAGCCCATGCAATGGACCTTGAAAATAGAATATCGGTCAAGCAATACATATAAAAGTCATATTTGTTATTATGGAGAATGAGATGAACAAGCTAGTATATTTTAATTACTCAGGCGAAAAGGATATCTGCTGTGGTGACAATTACCGGAATTTCCTTGCCTATGCATTTCAACAAGCGGATTATTTCATGTTAGTGTATGTCAACTACTATGGCGGAGGGTATACCAAATCCATGAAAGACTTTAAAAAGCCCTTGAGCCATACAAGATAAAGAGCCGTACAAATCCAAGCTGGCCAGGAACTTTAGGAACATATTGTATGAATACCACTTATAAAGTTGCATTTTATAGATGCGATATATGTGCCAAGGAAATTCTGGAGAAAATGAATTGTCTCAGTGACTGGTCAAGCCCGGATCACCCACAGGACTTAGCGTTTTTTAAAGGAAATCAATGCTGGTTTTATTCAGTTGGACATGAAAAAATTGCTGCAGTGATTCATGCAACAGATTCTGATCTGGATTTTCTAGAGAAAGCAGGGCTGGCTTCGCGAGCCAAAGCACACATACTCGAATGTGAATATTTCAATAAATATGATGAGATATTCTAGTGGGCGATTCATTATATATTCAGCAGTTTATCAATGAGGTTCTATCGCTAATGGTAGCTGCGGCAAGCGACTGACTTAGCATAGATCTCTATGAGTTTAATAAAGCAACATAAACTTTCACATAATATGTTACAATAAAGCCAATAAGATTATGAGTAAAGTAATGATATAACTTTCCATGTTTGCTCACAGCGAGGAGTCACAAAAACAATGATAGAACGAAATTGGAAACAAGAAGTAATATATTTTTTAATGCTGAGCATTACGATGAATGGATGAAAGAAAACACTGCAAAGGATCAAAGGCTATGGTCTGATTTAATTGGTGAAGTCAATCAATATGGTTATAATATCAAGTACTATTTTGAGCTAGAAACGATTGATAATGAAGACAGATGCTTGATCCCGGTTTTGATGAAATATGTTGGAAAATTCGATAATCCTGGAGCTTCGGAAACACTTATGCGTTATATGGCATACAGAGGGTTTTGCGAAGTGACTGAGCTATTGTTGCATGAGTTTAAACGTACTGATTAGGTAGAATTGCAGGAAATAATAACATTGAGCATGTTAATCTATATAGTAAAGCCCTTGGTTTCAGAATATATATTACATGGGGATGATTATATGAGCGAGAAAATCGTTGTAAGGAAAAAGATTTATAAGAGCGGTGAACTTAATAATAAATTGGTACTATTAACAACTAATCTAGTAAATGAAACTCTTTTAGAATTGAAAAGTATATATGATGATTATTACATAATGATGAATTTGTTCGATGAGGTGATTGACAATAAGTTTCTGGAGAGTTCAACAATATACAAAAAATACATAGAAATAACACGTTCGGGTGAAGAAAATGAATATTTTATTGTAATGAACAAAGTTAAGCCTGAATTGGCCGTATATGTCAATAATCACATTAAATTATACCATATATATGATGATTTATTAATTGGAAATGAAAAGATTGTACCGTGGGATTATGTATATAACGAGGTGGATATAGCTGATTCTTGGTGGTTTTCTGAAAATGAAGTGCTTAATGATATGGTAATATTAAATTTTATTGAATTTGCAGTGAAGTACAAAATTTGCTGAATATTAACAACAATCAATGTGAATATAGCTATAATTTAATAATGTCATCGGCCTTCTACGGCAACTACAGCAATAGACTGACATATGACAGTCAGGGGTCTGAACCAGCTGGTGAGCAGCAGCTTCAAGAATGGCAGGAATGAAATGGGCATAATGCTTGTCGGTCTGCGTTTTATACTTATCAGAAAGCGGTGTCTACCCGGCTGGCGTAATTTACAATTAAATGAAAAGAAAACAGAAAGCAAATGAAAAAGGCGCACTAAATCCCAAATCCACCAATCGAGTAGGACCCTGGACACTGGAAATCACCTAGCCGTCAGATCAGCAGCCACCTCTGTATCCAAATCCATCGCATCGAAGTGTTTCATATTCTAGTAGATTTTCGAGCCCCAAAGCGAGTCTTCCATGTAGCGAATCCTGGCATAAACCAACATTAAAGCCGAATTTTTCTGGGAATGATCCAACCGCCCTTGTACGACAGCAGATTCCCGGGCAAACCGCTCAATGACATTGTTATTGCGGATCTTCGGCCAGTGCTCATGCGGGGAATTCATATAGGTATCGGTAAAGTTCAGTGTTAACTAACGTCGTTAGCCATTGCAATTTCCCCCGCCCGAGTGTAGAATTAATCAAGCTTTTCTGTGTTGAAGGGGAGGAGTACACGCCGCCCGGCCGTCAGAGAGTGGGATCCATCGGCTGCAAGATCCCTCGGTCCGTTCGTGTGGAAGGTCGTCCCGGAGCAGAACGCCGGCACCGCGTCAAGGTGCGTTGAGTGCCCGCCTTTGGCGGGAAAACTGGTGGTACCACGGAAGCACGCTTTCGTCCAGTTGCTGGACGGGAGCTTTTTTATTGGTCTGAGGAGGGAGAAACATGAACCCGACACTTGAACTGATCCTGCGTATCCTGGGCCTGGCCATCGCCGCCGCTGGCATCGTGGTGGTCTACCTGGCGCCGAAAATCGTCGACCGGAAGGGTCTGGCGGCCAGGAAGACCGTCGATCCCTATCTGATCGAGGACCTGTCGCCGGAGGAACTAACGAAATATGTCCGGAATGCGGCGATCGTCGATGTCAAGCTGCGCGGCCTGCTGATCGCCGCGCCGGGCCTGATCCTGATCCTGATCGCCTTTCGCTGATCCGGGCCGGGCAGCCGGCCGGACTTGACCCGAACCTGAAGGAGGAATCATCATGGCCCGCATTGATCACATCGCCAAGGCTTTCGAACCCGCGGAGGCGGAAGCGCGCATTTATGGCCGCTGGTTGGAAAAAGGCTATTTCACGCCGCAGAACAAGCCGGATCGCGAGTCCTACACCATCGTCATCCCGCCGCCGAACATCACCGGCCAGCTGCACATGGGCCATGCCCTGGACAACACGCTGCAGGACATCCTGATCCGCTTCAAGCGGATGCAGGGGTACCAGACGCTCTGGCTGCCCGGCACCGACCATGCGTCGATCGCCACCGAGGCCAAGATCGTGGCCGCGATGAAGAGCGAAGGCCTGACCAAGGACGGCATCGGCCGCGAGGCTTTCCTCGAGCGGGCCTGGGAATGGAAGCGCGTTTACGGCGGCCGGATCATCGAGCAGCTGAAGCGCCTGGGCTCTTCCTGCGACTGGACCCGCGAGGCCTTCACCATGGACGAGCGGCTTTCCGGGGCGGTCAAGGAAGTTTTCGTCCGCCTGTACGAAAAAGGCCTGATCTACCGCGGCGAGCGGATCATCAACTGGTGCCCGCACTGCCTGACCTCGATCTCGGACGCAGAGGTGGAATACGAGGAGAAGGAAGGCCATTTCTGGCATCTGCGCTATCCGCTGGCCGATGGCAGCGGCAGCCTGACCCTGGCCACCACCCGGCCGGAAACCCTGCTCGGCGATACTGCCGTGGCCGTGCATCCCGAGGATGAGCGTTATCGGCACCTGATCGGCAAGACCGTCATCCTGCCGCTGGTCGGGCGTGAAATTCCGATCGTCGCCGACACCTATGTCGAGAAGGATTTCGGCACCGGCGTCGTGAAGATCACGCCGGCCCACGACCCGAACGACTTTGAGGTCGGCCTGCGCCACAATCTGCCGGTGCTCAACGTCATGACCGACGACGCGCACATCAACGAGAATGGCGGCGTCTACGCCGGCCTCGACCGCATGGCCGCCCGCCGGCGCATCGTCGAGGATCTGCAGGCCGGCGGCTTACTGCTCAAGACTGAGCCGCACCAGCACAATGTCGGCACCTGCTACCGCTGCTCCACCGTGGTCGAGCCGCGCGTGTCCTTCCAGTGGTTCGTCAAGATGAAGCCGCTGGCCGAACCGGCGATCAAGGCTGTGCAGGACAAAGAGACCCGCTTCGTGCCGGAGCGCTTTGAGAAGATCTACTTCAACTGGATGGAAAACATCCGCGACTGGTGCATTTCCCGCCAGCTCTGGTGGGGGCACCGGATCCCGGCCTGGTACTGCGAAGCCTGCGGCAAGACCATCGTGTCCCGCGAGACGCCGCACATTTGCCCGGACTGCGGCAGCGACCGGCTGCGCCAGGATCCGGACACGCTGGACACCTGGTTCTCCTCGGCGCTCTGGCCGTTCTCGACCCTGGGCTGGCCGCAGGAGACCGCCGACCTGAAAGCCTTTTATCCGAGCAGCGTGCTGGTGACCGCCTACGACATCATCTTCTTCTGGGTGGCCCGGATGATTTTCTCCGGCATCGAGCATACCGGCCGGACGCCTTTCCATACCGTGTTCATCCATGGCATCATCCGCGACGCCGAAGGCCGCAAGATGTCCAAGTCGCTGGGCAACGGCATTGACCCGCTGGAAATTATCGATGAGTATGGCGCCGATGCGCTGCGTTACGCCCTGGTCACCGGCAACGCGCCGGGCAGCGACCAGCGTTTCCAGAAGGACAAGATCGAGGCCGGCCGTAATTTCATCAATAAGATCTGGAACGCCACCCGGTTCGTCCTGATGAACTTCGACGACGAGATGGATTTTGGCGGCATCGGCCCCGACGACCTGGCCCTGGAGGACAAATGGATCCTGTCCCGCCTGCAGACCCTGAAGGCCGAAGTGCCGGTCAATCTGGACAAGTATGAAATTGGTACGGCACTGGCTAAGATCTACAGCTTCCTCTGGGAGGAGTTCTGCGACTGGTACATTGAGATCAGCAAGGCCCGCCTGGCCGACCGCGCCAACCCCGGCCGCCGGGTCGCCCAGTTCGTCCTGAACACTGTTCTGACCGAAGCCATGCGGCTCCTGCACCCGTTCATGCCGTTCGCCACCGAGGATATCTACAGCAACCTGATCCAGCCGGACGAAAGCATCATGATTGCCCAGTGGCCGCAGCCCGAGGCCCGCTGGCAGTTCCCGGCCGAGGAGCAGGCGATGGTCAGCCTGATGGACGCCATCCGGGCGATCCGCAATGTCCGGACCGGCCTCGGCGTGCCGCCGGCGCGCAAGGCCAGCCTGATCGTCGTGGCGCCGGACCCGGCGGTGCGCCAGCGCTTCCTAGACGGCACGGCCTTCCTGCAGCGCCTGGCCGGGGTCTCGACCCTGGAGGCCCGGCCGGACAAGGCCGGCATCCCGCTGACCGCCGTGACGGCTCTGTTCTCGGGCGGCGAAGTCTACCTGCCGCTGGCCGATCTGATCGACATCGATAAGGAGATCGAGCGCCTGGAAAAGGAGAAAGCAAACCTGGCCAAGGAACTGGAACGGGTTTCCGGCAAGCTGGCCAACCCGGAATTCACCGGCCGGGCGCCGGAGAAAGTGATCCAGGCGGAGCGCGACAAGCTGGTCCGCTACCAGGAAATGTTCCGCAATGCCGGCGAACGTCTGGCGACGCTTCGCCAGGCCTGACTGCCCGGCTGTCCGGGCCGTGGAAATGAAATTTTTGATTGACGGATGGCCCATTCGATCATAGAATAAATGTGTATGGGCTGGACTCAGACCCTGATCACCCATCCGGTCAGCCCGCTGACCAAGCAATAAAGGAGTTGAACATCATGCCTCTCGTCACAACCAAGGAAATGTTCCAGAAAGCCTACGACGGCGGATATGCCATTGGCGCCTTCAACGTCAACAACATGGAGATCATCCAGGGCATCACCGAAGCCGCCAAGGAGCTCAACGCTCCGCTGATCCTGCAGGTTTCTTCCGGCGCCCGCAAGTATGCCAACCACACCTATCTCGTCAAGCTGGTTGAGGCTGCCCTGATCGAGACCAACCTGCCGATCGCCCTGCACCTGGACCATGGCGACACCTTTGAACTCTGCAAGAGCTGCATCGACGGCGGTTTTTCCTCGGTCATGATCGATGGCTCCCACCACAGCTATGAAGAGAACATCGTCCTGACCAAGAAGGTCGTCGAGTATGCCCATGCCCACGGCGTGGTCGTCGAAGCCGAACTCGGCCGCCTGGCCGGCATCGAGGACGCCGTCAACGTCTCCGCGGAAGACGCTTCCTACACCCGTCCGGAACAGGTCTTCGACTTTGTCGGCCGCACCGGCTGCGACTCCCTGGCCATCGCCATCGGCACCAGCCACGGCGCCTACAAGTTCAAGCCCGGCCAGAAGCCCCAGCTGCGCTTTGACATCCTGCATGAAATCGAAAAGAAGCTGCCCGGCTTCCCGATCGTCCTGCACGGCGCCAGCTCGGTTATCCCGGAGTTTGTCCAGATGATCAACCAGTTCGGCGGCAATATGCCCGACGCGATCGGCATTCCGGAAGAGATGCTCCGCGAAGCCGCCCGCAGCGCGGTGTGCAAGATCAACATCGACTCCGACCTGCGCCTGGCCATGACTGCCACGATCCGCAAGTACTTCGCCGAGAATCCGAGCCATTTCGATCCTCGCCAGTACCTGGCTCCGGCCCGCACCGCCATCAAGGCCATGGTCGCTCACAAGATCAAGAACGTTCTGGGCTGCGACGGCAAGGCCTGATCGCCGACATGATAACAGCAACCGGCAAAGGGATCGCTTCGGCGGTCCCTTTGTGCTGAGAACGAGCTTCACCGCTCCAGGGAGGCAACCATCATGCGACGTTATCTGATCCCGCGCACCAATCTCTGGGCCGCCCCGCTTTGCCTGGGCACCGGCAGCTTTACCGTCGAGCAGGAACGGCAGGCCCGCGAACAGCTGGACTGCTTTGTCGATCTGGGCGGCAACCTGATCGATACGGCCAACATTTATGGCCAGAAAAAGACCGGTGACGAGAACAGCAGCGAGCGGATCATCGGTCGCTGGCTGCAGGACCGCGGTCAGCCGGCCGACATTCTGGTCAGCAGCAAGGGCGGCCATCCGCCGCTGGAGGACCTGCACCGCTCGCGCCTCGATGCGGACAGCCTGACCGCCGATCTGGATCTCAGCCGCCGCACCTTGGGCCGGGATTGCCTGGACCTGTATTTCCTGCATCGGGACGATCCGGCCCAGCCGGCGGAAGCCCTGCTCAGCCAGCTGGAACGCTTCCGGCAGGCCGGCTGGATCCGGTATTACGGCCTGTCCAACTGGTCGGCCGGGCGTCTGGAGCAGGCGCTGGCCTGGTGCGGTCAGCTGGAGGACTGCGGCCTGGCGGCGGTGCAGAACCGCTGGAGCCTGGCGCAGTATAATCCGGAAGGTTCGCCGGATGATACGCTGGCGGCTGTCGATGCGCCGGTCTGGCAGATCCTGCGCCGGCAAGACCTGGCCTTGCTGGCCTACTCGGCCATGGCCAAGGGCTTCTTCAACAAGCTGCAGCCCGTTGGCGGCCAGCCGGTCGCAGAAGCGGGAACGGGGCGGGAACCGTCAGCTCAGCTGGATTTCGCCAGCCTGCCGGAAAAACTGCGCCGTTATTACCTGAATGACCTTAATCTGCGGCGGGCGGAAGCAGTCTGGGCGATTGCCGCCGACCGCAAGCGGCCGCCGGCGCAGATTGCCTTGGCCTGGCTGCTGCAGCAGCCGTTTCCGGTTTTTCCGGTGGTGTCCTTTTCTGCGCTGCATCAGATTGAAGAGGCGATGGGCACGCCGGCCATTCAACTGACCGAGGAGGAAATGCAGCGGCTATCCGCCGGTTCGGTCTGCTGAAGACCGGTCCGGCGCCGCAGGGACTGGTCAGGACAGCGGTTCGGTCTTGATCAGCTTGCCCTTGACAAGCAGGCGGTGGGAGGCAACGCGGACCGGTGTGCAGGTTACCAGCATGATCCGGCTGCCTTCGACCGGGGCGTATATTTCGGCCGGCAGCTGATCCGGCAAGATGGTGTCGATCCGGTCCACTTCATAGGTATAGCGGTTTTTCTTGTCTTCAATGATCACCTGATCGCCGATTTTCACTTCATCCAGCCGGTTGAAATGCCGGCCGTAAGTGTACATGCGGTGGCCGAACAAAATGCAGTTGCCTGGCTGGCCCAGCCCCGCGCTGTTCGTGAAGTGGCTGATGGCCACCCGCAGATTGTATTTGGTGGCCCCTTCGGCGATGGGCATGTTCAGGTTGATGACCGGGATCTTGATCCGACCGATTGCCGTAACGACGACCTGGGGCACCGGCGTGGGTGTTGGCTTGGCCGGCTTGGCGGCTGTGGTTTCCGCCGTTGGCCCGGTTTCTTCCGTTTCGTCGGTGCTGCTGACCGTTTCCGGCGCATTGGAACTGGTCGGGAAGGACTCGTCGGCCTCCAAATAATCCAGTTCTTCGCCCGGCACCGCAAAATCGGTCGGGTTGATGACGATCGTACCGTCACCCTGGTTAAAAGCCTGGTCCAGGTTCCGGGTCAGCCGGTCCTGCTGCCAATGGATATAAACCGGTTTCAAGACCAGATACAAGC
>JAEXPB010000192.1 GCA_023438965.1 Bacillota bacterium
TGCTCGAACTGTCGGATGACCTGGTCACCGAAAACATCCCGGCCGATTCGCCCGACCATCTGGACAGCGGCCCCCAGCCGAACGGCAGCCACCGCCTGGTTGGCGCCCTTGCCGCCGGTGCTGGTGCCGAAGCCATATCCGGTGATGGTTTCACCTGGCCGCGGCAACCGATCGGCGGTTATCCGGAAATCGTAAATGATGCTGCCGACCACCACAATGTTTGCGCGCTGCATCGCATAGCTCCTTTCGCGTCGAATGGTCAGAAATCGCGGGCGTAGCCGCAAGTCCAGCCGCCATCGACGGTCAGCACGGTGCCGGTCACATAGGCCGCCTCGTCGCAGGCCAGGTAAAGCGCCGCATAGGCGATGTCGTCCGGTTTGCCCGGCCGGTGCTGCGGAATGTGCGACAGCATGGCCTCGGCTTTGGCCGGATCATTATAGATCAGGCGGGCGGTCCCCTCCATCATGATCGATCCCGGCGCGATGGCATTGACCCGGATCTGGTTTTCCGCCAGCTCCAAAGCCATCGCCCGCGTCAGATTGATTACGCCGGCCTTGGCCGCCGTGAACGCGCATTGACGGCGAAACGGCACCAGGCCGACTACCGAGGAGATATTGATGATGTTGCCGCCACCGGCCTGGATGATGTACGGGATCGCCGCCTTGCTGCAGAAATAGACGCCGTTCAAGTCGACATCGATGATCCGGCGCCACTGCTCATCATCGAAGTCCTGGATCGGGAAACGTTTGTCCGGGCCGACATTGATGCCCGCGTTATTAACGAGCACGTCGATGCGGCCGAAGGCGGCGACGATCGCCGCCATCGCTTGAGCCGCGCTGGCCTGGCTGGTGACATCCAGGCTGAAATACTGCGCAGAAAGTCCTTCCTGGCGGATCGCCTCCACGGTTGCCTGCCCGCTGGCCCGGTCAAGATCGCTAACTGCCACGGCGGCGCCATTCCGGGCAAAACAGATTGCCATCGCCCGGCCAATGCCGCCGCCCGCTCCGGTAATGATCACCGTCTTGTTCCTAAAGTCAGCTTGCATGGCATTCACCTGTCATCTCTCGTACCGCGCCGTTCAGGCGGCGGTCATCCGGCTGGCGGATCGGATTAAGGTCTGCAGATCGGACTTGCCGGGTATTCGCTGGTTGTATTCTAGCATGGCGCCTGATTATTGTCTATATTTTTATCTATATATTGTCGACAATCTATATATTTGATAATCGACATATTTTTCTTGACTTTGTCATGAACCGGGACCATAATTTAACCTGTCACGCAATGTTCCACAGGTATCTGATCATCGGGAAGGGGGATTTTCCATGGTTACTTTATCGAATGCCGGTCTCCGTTGTGATCTGGATCAGCAGGGACGAATCATCTGGCTGGAGAATCGGCAAAGCAGTGGCGGCAATATCATTAAAACGCCGGTTGATCTGTTCAAAGCAGTGCTGCACCGCGGCGGCAACTGGGAAGATGTCGCATTCCAGGACCGTCAATCGATAACGGTTTCCGGCGGCGGCGACCAGGCCCGGGTGGTTGTCCATGGCATGCAAACGCGGATGGGCTTAAGCGACATCGACCTGACCCTGACCCTGGCGCTGGATGGCGGGCAGCTGGTTTTCGGCGCCGAAATTGCCAACCATTCGGATGCGACGCTCAATGATTTCTATTATCCCTGCCTCGGCGCCATCGACTCGCTGGGCCATGGCCGGCCGGACCTGATCTATCCGGATCGCGGCGGCGTCAAGTACATCAATGTCTGCGAGACGCTGGCCGATCTGGACCAGTATGACAGCTGGCAGACGATCGCCGCGCCCTATCCCTGGTGGCTGTCGATGAGCTGGATGATGCTGACCGACGGCGACCAATGCCTCTATTACGGCAGTCACGATGATTTGTTCCATGCCTGCACGCTGCGCGCCGTCGGCAGCGACCGGCGCGACGTCACGCTGGAGGTCGACAAGATGGCCTTCGTCAAGCCGGGCGAGACCTGGCAGGCGCCGGCCGCCGTCGTCAGCCTGTACCAGGGTTCCTGGCGCCAGGGCGCGGACATATACGGCCAGTGGGCCCGGCAATGGTGGCAGCCTTGCCAGCCGCGCGAGTGGGTGCGCGACATGACCGGCTATTTTCTGGTCATCAACAAGCAACAGTTCGGCGATGAGTTGTGGCCCTACGCCAGGATCCCCGAGCTCTGGGAACGCGCCCAGGCACATGGCTTTGATACATTGGGCTTGTTCGGCTGGTATGACGGCGGGCACGACAATGGCTACCCGCATCTCGAGCCCAGCGCTTCCATGGGCGGCGAGGCGCTCCTGCGGGAGAAGATCCGGCTAGTGCGCGCTGCCGGCGGCCGGGTGACGCTGTATCAGAACGGCCACCTGCTGGATCCGAACAGCCGCTACTACCAGGAGCACGGCCGCGAGGTCGAAGGCATCACCCGCTGGGGCACGCCTTATCAGGACCAATACTGTAAATACCACAACAGCGATTTCCTGCATTTCTTCAGCAGCAAAAAATTCCTGGCGGTCTGCCCTTCGGTGGAATCCTACCACGAAGTGCTTGCCGGAACGACTGACGATGTCCATGACTTCGGTGCCGATGGCATCCTGATCGACCAGATCGGCGGCATCTACCCGATGCCCTGCTTTAACGAAAAGCATAATCACATGCTGAACAAGCCGTCCCTGTCGTATACGCAAGGCCGCCTGAAAATGCTGCGGCGCATTCGCCGTCAGGCTGACCGGTACGCGGATTACGCCTTTATGACCGAAACCGTGTCCGATGCTTATTCCGCCTACCCGGACGCCCTGCACAGCGTGGGTGCGCATCCCGGCCGCCCGGGCGAGCGTGTCGGCATCGGCCAGGCCGGCGACCTGCCGCCCAAGTGCATCATGATGCCCGAGCCGTACCGCTATATCTTTCCGGAAACGATCATTACCATCCGCAATCCCAAACCGCATGTTGCGCCGCGTACAGCTGGCTATGCTTTTGTTTTCGGCTTCCGCTACGAGCTGGAATTGCGCTATCTGGCCGATCTGGAGTTCATCTGTGCGGACCGGCAGCCGGAATGGCGGGACAAGGCCCGGGCGATCAGCGATCTGCGGAAAAAATACGGCAGTTTTCTCCTGCGCGGCGCCTTCCGGGCCGACGAGGGACTCGACCTTGACAACGATGCCGTTATCGGCGCGGTCTATGCGGACGGTGCGGTGAAAGCGATCGCCTTATGGAACGACAGCGATGCCGAACAATCATTCCAGCTCGCTCTCGAAGGCCATTCCGTCACCGGCTGGGCGGATGTCCGCGGCGAATACGCCGGCGTCCCCGCAAGCATCGGCGCCCAGGATGTGATGATCGTCTTTACTGCCGCGCAATAGTCGTCCAGCCGGCTGTTCAGGAAGCGGATTTTTAAAGGGGGAACCAATCATGTCACCAGACGCCGCCCAGGCTTTCACGGATGTTTTCGTCAGCGAAAGCCCGGAAATAACCGTCAGCTACCGCAGCGCCGGCTTTGTCTGCGAAGAGGGCCTGCGCCAGGGCCGCTGGGTCACCCTGTCCTACAATGCCAGCGGTTATCTGATGGCAGCCAACAACCGTCCCGCCCCACCCTACATGAAGCCGGACAATTTCGCCGAACCGCAGGCTTTCGCCCTGAATGTGGACGGCCAGGACCTGCTCTCCCATTGGCAATGGGGCGGCATAACCATCAGCCGGGATGGCGGGACCGTCCGCGCCTGCGTGACGCTCCGCCATGCGATCCGGCCGGTACAGGTGCTGATCCGGACGGTATTGGACGGCACGCCGGTCATGACCCGTACCCTCGAGGTGGAGAACACCGGCACTCGCCCGGCAGCGCTGGCCGGTCTGGCGCCGCTGGCCGGCGGCGTGCAGCAGATCAGCTATGCCCGGCAGCGTGTGGCAACCGGCGACCGCCCCTATCGACTCGGTATCATGCTGCAGTCCACCTGGGGCAACGAAGGGGATTTCCGCTGGGTTGACCTCCCGCCGGCCGGATATTCCGTTTATGGCCGCTACCGCCGCGACCGTCACCGTCACCCCTTTTTCGTGCTCGAGAACCGGATCACCGGCGAATGCTTCATCAGCCAGCTGGCCTGGTCCGGCGGCTATGCCTTCGATTTTGACCTGAACGATGAGCCAGTCGGGACCGCGGCACTTGCCATGAAGATCCGGCTTGACGCGCCGGCGCCGCTGCGCATGCTGGCCGCCGGCGAAAAGTACGCCAGCCCGGCGGTCCATTTCGGCGCAGTCTTCGGCGGCCTGGACCCGGCGGTCCAGGCGATGCACGACCATATCCGCGCCAGCGTCCTGCTGCCGCCGACCCGGGGCGTCAGCGGCTGGATCGAAGCGGGCATCGGACCGGAATACGACATGGATCTGGATTCCACCATCCAGTCCATCGAGCACGCGGCCAGCCTGGGCGCCGAAGTTTTCTTTGTTGACGCCGGCTGGTATGTCGGACCCAACGAAGAAGACAAATGGTGGCCGCGCTGCGGCGACTGGCGTTTCGACGAACGCCGCTATCCCCAGGGCATCGGCCAGGTCCGCGATCTGGCCCACCAGAAGGGTCTGCTGTTCGGCATGTGGATGGACGCGGAGCGTATTGGTCCGGAAAGCCGCTGCTGGCAGGAACATAGCGACTGGCTGGCCACCGATTACAACGGCCGGAAAAACGCCGCCGGGCTATTGAACCTGGCCGATCCGCAGGTCGCGGCCTGGATGGAGGAGCAGATTGTCTTCCTGATCGAGAATTACCAGATCGATATGTTCCGCCTCGATTACAACGTCGGCTTCCAGTCCGGCATCGCCTGCAATGAACGCGATGGTTTCCTGGAAAACACTTTCAGCCGCTATTACGAAAATGTCTATGCGTTGTACCGGCGTCTGCGCGCCAGATATCCGCAGGTAATCTTCGAGAACTGCGCCGGCGGCGGCGGGCGCACCGACCTGGGCATGCTGGCCGGCTTTACCCACAGCTGGGTGACCGATTGGCAGATCCACCCCAACGCCTTCCGGATCACCAATGGCATGACCATGGCTTTGCCGCCGGAAACAGTCGATCGGCTGATCGGCGGTCAGGCGGCCTATCTGACCGGCGACATCCGGACCCAGATCCGCAACCTGCTCTTCGCCCGGCCGACAATCGGCTGCATCAAGCCCGCCCAGGCTCCGGCCAATCCTTGGCAGGTCGACATCATCCGCCATCATGTGGAGATTTACAAGCAATTCGTCCGGCCGATGCAGCGTGAATCGCGGATTTTCCATCACACCCCGGAACTCCCGGGCTCCCCGTCCGGCTTCGGCATCCTGGAACTGGACCATCGCGATGGTTCACGGGGTATGCTGGGCGTGTTCCGTCTGGCTGGACCCGAGTGCCCGGAAGTGACGGTCTATTTGCGCGGTATCGATGCGGCCAGACAGTTCCGGGTCACTTTCGACAACAGCGGCGCCGACTGCCTGATGAGCGGCCGGCAGCTCAGCCAGGAGGGACTGCGGATCCGCCTGGACGGCGCGCTGACCAGCGAGCTGGTCCTTTACGAAGCAATCCAGCCAGAAAACAAGTGAGGTAATGCGCAAGTGAAACAGGGAAAAATCATCAATTCCTGGGAAGTAAAGCCCTTTGTCGTCGACGCGACCTATTCGTCGCGCATGCTGCTGGATGATGTTGTCGCGGGCGCCAAAACCATCAACATCAATGAGGGCGTCCTGAAAGGCGGCCAGCGCACCGGCGGCGGCAGCCATGAAAAGGACGAGATCTACTATGTTGTCAGCGGCAAAGCCACGATCTACCTGGATCAGGAGCCCGGCGACATCCAGGCCGGCAGCCTGGTTTTCATCCCCGGCGGCGTGCATCATTATCTGGTCAACCAGAGCGCGACCGAGGATTTTGTGATCCTGACCTTCTGGCAGAATGCGGCGGACAACGAAGTCTACAATGTCCGGGTGCAAGCCTGGGGCAAATCGTTTAAAACAATCGACGAGGATTGAGCAAATGACTGTCATGAAAGCTTTAATCATCGAAGGACCGCGCCAGGCTGTAATCAAGGATGTCCCGGTTCCCGTGCCCCAGGACGACGAGCTGCTGGTCAAAGTCCGGTATTCGGGCGTCTGCGGCACCGATCTGGCCATTTACTCCGGTGAGATCAGTTTCGTCC
>JAEXPB010000084.1 GCA_023438965.1 Bacillota bacterium
GTCACCATCCGCAGACCGCCGGCGGCACTGGAACAAGCCAGCCGCTGCGCATACCGCAGCGGACCGGTTTGGGTTTCCAGATCGCTCAGGGCGTCCATCAGCCCGTCGCAGATATCGGTAGCGGTGGTTGTAAAGGCCATGGCAGTACCCAGCAGGGTCGGCGCATCGACGTCGACGGCGGTTACCTTGGTGCAGGTGCTGCCAAAATCAATCAGTAAAATGGCGTTCATCGGGCCCACCTGCTTCATCCACCTGCAGAATCTCGCGCAAAGCGGCGATTGCCGTTTCCGGAGCGGTCCCGGGCGGGAACACCCGGTCAAAGCCCATGGCCAGGAAGCGCTGCTCGACTTCGGCAAACGGCTGCTTGCCAACGACCAGATTACCGCCGACCAGCAGCGGAATGCCAGCCAGGCCGGCCTCGTCGCACTTTTGTCGCAGTCCGCGGCAGTCCAGTTCGCCATGGCCGTAAAGGGAAGAAACGACAATCGCGTCGGCTGCCGCTTCGATGGCCGCGGCGATAAATTCCTCCTGCGCGACCATCACACCCAGATTGATGACCGAAAAGCCGGCTTCGGTGAAGGCATAATCGAGAATCCGATTACCGACTGCATGCACATCGGCGCCAATAACGCCAAGGACGATTTTTTTGGGTGCCATTTGCCACCTCAGCTGAAGTAGAATCGATCCTGATTATTGTTCTATATCAATAATAAATAAGATATAGAACAATGTCAAGACGATAAAACATCCACCCAGCCGAATCGCGGCGACGGATCGCGATGCCTGGCTTACAAGCTGACTTTGGCCGCGCGCCAGATCGCATCGATCGCCTCTTCGATGTAGAGCATCGAACCTTTCTCAATCTGGTACTGATAGAGGATCAATTTACCGTTCCGGCTGAAGGACTTTAAAAGCGACTGCTCGTGGACTGAACAAAAATGCAGGTGGTTGGGCGGCAGAATCAGCCAATCGTGGCCGGCCAGGAAGCCATCCAGGTTGCCGGAGCCAAGATAAGCGACTTCCGGCCGGCATTCCGGCGCGCAGTATTTCGCGCAGGCGGCGGCAATCAGGTCGGCGAACCGCTTGCTGGCGCAGAGGATGCCGATTCGGGCGCCGGCCGGAATGCGCGACAGTTCCACGGCTGTTTGCGGCGCGATGGACAGGACCAGCTGGATCAGTTTCTTGTCCGGCGGCAGCAGGGTTTTCAGCTGCTGGTAATGCGAGGCGGTGGTGATCAGAAGATCCATGTCCGGGTCAAAAGCTGTCGGATCATTCAGGATGGCATCCAGGAGGTATTCGTAGATATCGACATGCGGCAGCGCGGAGATCTGGCCGCTGATGACGGAGAGCGCTTCCGGCGAGCAATCGACAGCGCCGACCCGGACATTCTTGATCGTCTGTTCGCGTTCCCGCAGCTTCAGATCGAGAAAGATGCGGATCTCCTGCGGTGTGAAGGCGAGGCTCTCCATCAGGTCGAGCAGGCTGTCGATGGCCGTCATAGCCTGGTCTTTCTTGCCCAGGACCTGGTTCGGACTGGCATCATGGACGAAAGTGCCTCGTCCCTGGACCATCTCGATCAAGCCCAATTGAACCAGGATATCATAAGCGTGCTTCACGGTGCCGCGGGCCAGCCCGGTCTGATCGGACAACTCGCGGACGGTCGGCAGCTGCTGGCCGGCTTCCAGCAATCCGCTGCGGATATGGCGGTGGAAATGGTCGACGATCTGCTGATAGATGGGAACATCACTTGCTGGATCAACCGTGATATGCATGCCGGATCCCCGCTTTCGCCTATTTCATGAGGAAGTGAATTGATCTAGTACAATTGTACCGGATTCCGGCTGGCTGTCAAATTGCCGGCAGCCCTTTGTTTATGCATTGTTCATTTATTTATGGTTAAATAGTTAATAGTGCTTTATTTACTTTTATCGCCGCAGCATACAGCCAGGTTTGATGGAGGTGGAGCATGAGCCTGAAAATTCAAGTCCTGATCGATCATCCGACTGTGACCTTTGCGGCCAGCGAATTGGCCCGTTACCAGAACCTGATGAGCGGCGGCGCCGTCCAGCCGGAGGCCGGCGGCGATCCGGGCGCAGTCCGGCCGGAGATCCGGATCGGATTGCTCAAGGACATGTTACCCTGGATGCAAACCGCAGCCGATCCCTTCAACGATGAAATACGCATCGATATCCGCCAGGGCGGCGGTATGATCGCCGGCGCCAATCCGCGCAGCTGTCTGCTGGCGGTTTACCGCCTGTTGCAGGAAGCCGGCTGCCGTTTCCTGCGCCCGGGTCCGGCCGGCGAACTGGTCCCGCATTGCGATTGGTCGCAGCTGACGGTGCAGGTCGACGAAAAGCCGTCCTACCGGCATCGCGGCGTATGCATCGAAGGCGCGGTTTCGCGGGAGATTTTCCTGGGCATTCTCGACTGGCTGCCCAAGAATGGCCTGAACGCTTATTTTATCCAGTTCCGGGAAGGCTTCACGTTCTTCGACCGTTGGTATGACCATAAGCAGAATCCCTTCGTCCCCTCCGAAGCCAAAAGCGTCCAGGAAATCCGGGCGATCATCGCCGAGGGCGCAGCGGCCATCCGGCAGCGCGGCCTGATCTACCACGCCGTTGGGCACGGGTGGACCTGTGAGCCTTTCGGCATGCCCGGCCTGGGCTGGGATGCCGTCCCAACGGTGCCGGAAGGTGTCAGCCGCTATTTCGCCGAACTTGGCGGCAAACGTGAACTGTTCCACGGCATACCGCTGAACACCAATCTCTGTTATGGCAATCCCGAGGTCCAGGGCCGGATTGTCGACAGCATCGTCGCTTATGCCGCCGAACACCCGGAGGTCGACCTGATTCATTTCTGGCTGGCTGACGGAGCGAACAACCACTGCGAATGTCCGCTCTGCCGGGATACCCTGCCGGCTGATTTTTACGTCCATATGCTGAACAGCCTCGACAAACGGTTAACCGCCCGCGGCTTGCCGCACCGGATCGTTTTCCTGATCTATGTCGATCTGCTGTGGACCCCGGTGCTCGAACATATTCAGAATCCGGAACGGTTCATTCTGATGTTCGCGCCGATCACCCGCACCTATAGCCATCCATTTAAGCCAGGCGGCCGCCTGCCGGCGATCAAGCCCTTTCAGCGCAACAAGCTGGCCTTCCCCCGGACGGCGGAAGAAAACCTGGCCTTCCTCCAGGCTTGGCGAAACCTGCCGGGCAATGCCAATCTGGACAGTTTCGATTTCGACTACCATCTGATGTGGGATCACTACAAGGACCCCGGCCACGAGCAACTGGCCCGCGTCCTGCATGCCGACCTGCGCAATCTGGGTGAACTGGGTTTGAATGGCCTGATCAGCTGCCAGGTCCAGCGGGTCTTTTTCCCTTCACCGCTCCTGATGCAGATCATGGCCCGGATGCTCTGGAACAAGAACCAGGACTACGAGACCCTGGCCGCGGCCATATACCAGGAAAGTTACGGCCCGGACTGGCGACAAGTCCGCCAGTATACGACGAAAATATCCGAATTGATCAATCCAGCCTGGCTGCGCCTCGAAGAACCGCTGGTCAATCCGGAGCAGCTGGAACGCCTGGGCAGGATCCCGCAACTGATCCAGGCCATTTCACCGGTAATTCAGGCCCACACAGCCGAATATGGCGCTGCCGGACCGGAAAAGGCCTGCTGGCGGCAATCCTGGCAGTTGCTGGGGCTCTTCGGCGACTATGTCCTGCAATTGGCGTCCTTCGGGCAGGCCCTGGCCTGCGGTGCGAAAGGCGGCGCCATATCCCGCCTGAACGACCTGAAGAACTGGGTGTACCGGCACGAGCCCCAGCTGGTGTTCGTTTTCGACAGCGACATCCTGCTCAGCACGCTGAACGGCATTGTGCGCCGTCTGCCGGAGGGCAGCTAATCCAGGCAGATCATGGCCCAATACGAGGCTTTTTTAAACGGCTACAGCCGGTAAAGCGCCGCTTCGACCGATTCGGCCGTCACTTCGTAGGTTCGACCATCGAGAACCCGGATATCCGGCCGCTTCAGGCGGTCAGGAACCTGACCGCGCTCAACGGTCTCCAGACGGGCGGTAACCGGCGTTCCGACCTCATAAGGCTGGAAACGGCCTTGCCGGGCTTGACTGACGGCTTTAGCGCATTGTGTGCGGATCAAATCATAAGCCTTGTCCCGGGGCAGATGGATCGCCCCCTCCACAGCCAGGCCTTGCTTGACTTCAACCGTGATGACGCCGGGCAGGAAGGCCGCCGCCTCGGCGCAAACCTTGTCGTCGCCGCTGACCAGGATCACCGGCTTGCCGCGTTCGCCGGCAATCGCTGCGTCGATTGCCACTTCGCCGCACCGGCGGCCGTTGAGCCAGAAGTTCTGCCAATGGCGCGAGGACATGGTGTGCTCAAGTACCGCGGCCGGTGTGCCGGCCATGGCATGATAACCCAGCAGCACCAGTGCGTCGCAGACATCCAGGCCGGGCATCCGCTCATGCGGACTGGCGCCCATGATATAGCCGTCAGCCAGGTTGGACAGCTTCGTCCAGAGAGCATTATTGCCGGCCGCATGGGCGTCGCGCACCAGGATCCGGTCAGCGCCGCCGGCTTTCAGGCCTTCGACGCAGGCGTTGATTTCATCGGTCATCAGCTGGCGGAATTCCTGGTACAAGGCACCCTCAGCCAGAACCTGGCTGGCCAGGTGCACACCGCACAGACCCTCGGCATCGACCATGACATAGATGTTCATGTTTGATCCCCCCTGACTATAGATCATACCGATCCTATCTAGGCTGATTTTACGCCCAACAACCGACCGGCGACAAGTCATGGCGTTTTCTGTTCGATCGGGTGCCGCTGTTCGATCCCGGCGATCCAATTGTCTTGCCAGACCGCTTTGTCTTGTGATCGGCCTGCTGAAGCGTTAAAATGGTCCTGACCGGCGGACGAGTCCGGTTGGCTGGCGAAGGCGTTTCGGCGGGAAGCTGGGCGCCAGGCAACGGTTCAGGACAGCGGAGGATCAGCATGAAGTATTATATGAAGCAGCAGCCGTTTTCCCTGCGCAATCGCTTTACGATCAAAGACGAATCCGAACGTGATATTCTGACCGTCGAAGGCGAGCTGTTTTCCTGGGGCGCCAAATTGCATGTTTATGATCCGAATGGCAAGGAGATCGCCTTTATCCGCCAGAAGGTTCCCAGCCTGCGGCCGCGTTATTTTATTGAGGTCAACGGTCATGAGATTGGCTGTGTCGTCCAGCGCTTCGCTTTCATCGGCACCCGCTTCGACATTGACGGCCTGGATTGGGCGGCTGAAGGGCAATTCGGCGCGCACAGCTTTACTGTTTCCGCCAACGACCGGACGATCATGACCGTCCGCAAGGCCTGGCTGACCTGGGGCGACAGTTATGAGCTGGATATTGCAAGCAAAGAATATTCCTTGGCGGCGATCTGCGTCATGCTGGCCATCGACATGGCCGTGGCGGCGCAACAGCACGCCAATTGACCGGGAGGCCGCCTCTTGAGTGAACAACAGACTGAACCGGCAGCGCGGGAAGATACCGGATCGATCCTCCGGCAGATCGACCAACTGCAGCAGCAGGGGTACATATTCTGGGATAAGGGCCAATGGCCCAGCGCCTGCCAATTTTGGCGCCAGGCGTGGCTTTTGATCGTCGACTTGCTGCGCGGCGGCATCTTCGCGTCGATCGAGGACCTGGATCACGCTTATCACGGGCGTCAGTCGATCAGCAGCTGGGCGGTCGACTATGGTGAGGCCATGCGCAAAGCAAGCTTGGCCGATTCTTTTTTCCTCGCGGCCGGTTCGGAGTTCGCCCGGCAATATCTGGCTTACACCAGCCGGCCGGATGACCTGAACAACCAGAACCGGCGCCGGATGATTGCCGAGAATGCCTTTAAAATGGGCGCTGCGGCCGAAGGCGACGCGCTGTACCAGGAGTATCTCCGGATAAATCCCCGCTGGGGTTGGGGCTGGATCAGCTGGGCGGCCCAATATAGCTGCTACCCCGAGGCACCCTGGTATGACCTGGCCCGGGCGGAGACGCTGCTGCGGAAGGCTCTGCAGGTCGATCAGCTGAACCAGCGCGCTGCGGTTCAGGAAAAGCTGCGGGATGTGCTGATCAAACAGGGGCGGTCGATCGAAGCCAGCGCGCTGAAGTGACTTTTGCCGGATGCATCCATATGTTATCATGCAAGAAGAACCATGAAGACAATATCAGAATCTTAGGTAGGAGGCTATCCCGATGTTTTGTCCGAATTGCGGTACCAAAAACGATGATTCTGCCCGTTTCTGCGGCGCTTGCGGCCGCCCGTTCCAAGCCCAGCCCGGCCAGGCCCCCGCGCCGGTCCAGCCTTATGTGCCAGCACCGCCCAAACCGCTGGAATATACGGTTTTTGGCAATAATTTGCCGGCGGTGTCCATCCGGCTTAATCCGGGCGAGAGCATTTACACCCAGTCCGGCGGCATGACCTGGATGGACAACGGCATCCAGATGGAAACCAATATGAAGGGCGGTTTCATGAAAGGCCTGGGCCGCATGCTTTCCGGCGACTCACTGTTCATGGCGACCTATACGGCAACTCAGCCAAATCAGGAAATTGTCATCGCCAGCACCTTCCCGGGCAGCATCGCCGCCATCGAATTGTCCGGCCGTGGCGTCATCGCCCAGAAATCGGCCTTCCTCTGCGCCCAGCCGTCCGTCACGCTCAGTGTCTATGTGACCAAGGGTCTCGGCGCCGGCCTTTTTGGCGGTGAAGGCTTCATTCTGCAGCGGCTGACCGGCGTCGGCACGGTCATGCTGGAAATCGACGGCAGCTTGGTCGAACGCGTCCTGGCCCCCGGAGAGACGATCAAGGTGGATACCGGTAATGTGGCCGCCTTTGAAGAAACGGTCAATTACCAGGCTGAAATGGTCAAGGGCTTTAAAAACATCCTCTTCGGCGGCGAGGGCCTCTTCCTGACGACATTGACCGGCCCGGGCAAAGTCTGGCTGCAGACGATGAACCTGCCCGGCTTCGCCAAGTCCCTGATCCCGTTCCTGCCCAAGCCGAGTTCCAACTGAGGCCGGGCAAGGCCATAAAACTGCACAAATTTCTGCATTCCCGGTCAATTTGCCAGGCGCCAGGCGGCGCCTGGCTTTTTCAATCATCAGGCCATTCGGCCTATCTACGCTTGACAAGCAGCGTACCGCTGGATCCGCTATCGACTATTCTGGTCATACCGGTAATATTTACCCTCGAGCAGCACCGCCAGGGCAGCCGGATTATTCTTGATCGTGAACACTTCGGTTCCTTTCGCCAGAAAAGTGGCATCGCCGTTGCGCAATTGGTAATTGCTGTTGCTGACATGGTCTAAAACTGTAAATTGCACCTGGCCCAGCTTGGCGCCGACATCGGCGAGGGGAACTTCGACGCGCGGTTTGATGCGGGACTCATATGTGACGCCATCCCACTTGACTACATCGATCCAATCGATCTCAACAAACGGCAGACCGAACCGGTCCAGCCGGAGCGGCTTCCAGACGACGGCGAGCAAGGCGGCGAGAATCAGGATGACCAGCAGGATTATTCGGGTTTTCTTTTTCATGACAGTTTCCTCTCCGTCAGCGATTTCATCATGGTCAGGACACTCTAATAGCGGACACCCGGATCATGGGACATAAGGTTGCCGGTCGACGCAAGATCTGATACAATTATAACATAATTATATCATCTTAAAAATACAGATCAACCGGTTGATCAATAAGCGATCGGAGCTTGAAAATGGCTATCAGAAAAGCAACCGAAGATGACGCGCCAGCCCTAAAGAATTTATATTTTGAACACTTGACCGCCTTTCCGCCCCCGGAAGAGCAAGACATGCGGCAATGGCAGGAATTGCTGCGTCAATTGCGCAGCAGCAAGGCTGTTACAAGATCATGCTGTTGACCGGATCCAAGAAGGAGAGCACCTTGGATTTCCATCGCCGCAACGGTTATGTCAGTGGCGACAAGACCGGTTTCATCAAGAGAATATAAAACAGATGCGATCGACAGCCGAATGCATGCGAGCCGATTTTCTGACGATCAAGCGCAAACCCGCTTGCCGATTCATTCCCGCGGCTGTATCCTAGGGATGTCCCGGCGATTGGCCGGTCGACAGGAAAAGGCAGAACAGTCAGAAAGGCGGCATCCTGATGAAAATTACCGATATTCGTACTTTTATAGTTGATTGCTTCCGCACCAATTGGGTTTTTGTAAAAGTCTATACCGACCAGGGGCTGGAAGGCCTCGGTGAAGGCACTTTGGAATATAAAGAGCAAGCTCTGGCCGGCGCCGTCGAGGATCTGCGCCGTTATCTGATTGGCCGGAACCCGCTGGACATCGAGCTGCACGTGCACCAGATGTACCGCGATGCCTACTGGCGGGGCGGCGCGGTCCTGATGTCGGCCATTTCCGCGGTGGAGATGGCACTTTGGGATATTCTGGGCAAGCATCTGCAGGTCCCGGTCTATCAACTGCTGGGCGGCAAAGTGCACGACCAGGTCAAGATTTATGTCAACGGCTGGTTCGCCGGCGCGAAGGAGCCGGAGGAATTCGCCGAGAAGGCCCGGCAAACTGTCGCCCTGGGCGTCAAGGCAATGAAGTGGGACCCGTTCGGCAAGGCGTATCTGGACATCAGCAATGCCGATTTGAAAAAGGCTATCTGCTGTATTGCCGCCGTGCGCGAAGCTGTCGGCGATGAAGTGGACCTGTTGATTGAAGGGCACGGCCGCTTCAATGTGCCGGCCGGGATCCGGATCGCCCAGGAGATCGCGCCCTTCAAGCCGATGTTTTTCGAAGAGCCGGTGCCGCCGGACAATCTGGACGCCCTGCTGGAAGTCCGCCAGAAATCGCCGGTGGCGATCGCCGCCGGCGAGCGGCTTTACGGTCGCCGGTCCTTCAAGGAATTGTTCGAGAAGCGCGCCGCCGATTATATCCAACCCGACATCAGCCATGCCGGCGGCATCATGGAATGCCGGAAAATAGCCGCCATGGCCGAGGCCTACTATATTCCGTTCGCCCCGCACAATCCGAGCGGCCCGGTCGCCAACGCGGCGACCCTGCAGCTGGCGGCCTGCACGCCGAATTTCCACATCTTGGAGATCATGATCTCCGATGTGCCCTGGCGCAAAGCGATCACCAACGAAGACCTTGATTACCGGGACGGCATGATCGCCATCCCGGACAAGCCGGGCCTGGGCCTGGAATTGAACGAGGCCGCCTGCGCCGAACATCCCTATCAAGTGCACGACCTGCGGCATTATACCGGTCAGCTGACCAACATCCGTCCGCCGCAGTCCGTCCGGTACTTCATGGACGAATAGGCTGTGTCGGCTGCTTTTGACCAGCATCGGCCGCTATTTCATGGTAAACAGGCTTACCCCCAGCAAAAAGGCTGTCGTCACAAACCAAATGACGAACCCGGTGACACAGCCTTTTTTGACCATGGTCAGCTGGGTGGCGGCTGATAAAGCGAAAACGGGCACGGCGATCAGCCAGCCGGTCAGGTTGACTTCCAGCAGGGCATAGACAGTGATCAGCAGGATGCCGGACAGGATATAGGCGATGATGGCCAGAGTTCTAAATGAATTCCGGGACTTGCCGGTTGAGGCGGCGGCTGGCGCGGCCGAATAAACCGGCGCTGCTGGAGCCGCACAAACTGGAGCGGCCGGCAGCGGCGCGGTATTGATGATGCCGTTGGCCGCCGGCTGACCGCAACCGGGGCAGAATTGGGCGCCGGCCGACAGCGGTCGGCCACAGCCGGCGCAGTAACTGGCGGCGACTGCCGGAGCAGCCGGCGCGACCGGCGGCGCTGCCGGCGCCGGCTGATCGACTGGATAACCGCCAAACGGGTTCGGACTGCCGGGGTAGCCGGCCGGATACTGGGCTTTGCTCTTGCTCAGGACGGTTTTGAATTTCCAACCCGACTGACGGGTGGCTTCCTTGACCGCCTTGGGGATGGCGCCCAGGTCCAGGTTGAATTCATAAGCTTTGCCATCGGGGCCATATTGGATGCTTTTGACCTTGCGAAACAAGGTGGTGCCGCTTTGCGTGAAGGAACCGCCGGCGAAGCCGCCCGAGAAACCGCTGCCGGTTTCCGTGGTCTTCTCCCACATGAAGACGGTGCTGTCCGCTTCATCAATATAAACGGACGCTTCGTAGACGATCCGTTTCTCGCCGGTACTCCAGCCGGCGTCGACAAATTCATTAAAAACGGTCAGATCGGCACCTTGACCGACCTGGAACGGAACGCCCATTTGGGCCAACTGGGCGGTGACTTGACTGATAATGGCCTGTCTGCTCATGAACGTTACCCCCTAGAATCTATTGCAGTCAGTTTATCATAGCTGTTCGAAAAATGCAGGATGATCCTGATCATTCACCTTGCCGCCGCTGGCTACCGGCAAGGTGAATATTGGGAAGCTGCGGAGCAGGAGGGGTCATTTTTATAGGTGGAGCAATCAATCATGAGTAAATCAGAAATGAAGTTACCAAAGTCATACGCACTAAGCATGTATCGCTATCAAACATCAAACCCGTTCTGCGCCGTTAATGGTCATACCAGTAGACTTATAGACGCCGATTTGTTATACTCAAGCCTATCGATGACAAAGGAAAGCCAGGTATGCCGGCATGCTGGAACCCATGAAAAAATCACGGCTCTACGAAGGAATCGTCAAACAAATTACCGACATGATCAAGTGCGGCGAACTGAAGCCCGGCGACCGGCTGCCCACGGAACGCGACTTGGCCGTGGAGCTGAACGTCAGCCGGACGGCAATCCGGGAGGCGCTGCGAGCTATGGAACTGATGGGCATCATCGAATCCAAGGTTGGCGGTGGCACCTATATCCGCGAATTGACGCTGGAAAATTTAATGGATCCCCTGGCGGGGATCTTGTCCCGCAACGACCGGTTGACAATCGAACTCATTGAGGTCCGCATGCTGCTGGAAGTCGAGATCGCCAAACAGGCCGCCCGGCGGGTGAATGAGAAGAACATCCAGGCACTGGAGAAAAGCCTGCAGCTGATGCAAAAAGAGATCGACGACGGCGGACTCGGCCTGAAAGGCGACAATGCCTTCCATCTCGAATTAGCCAAAGCGGCCGACAATCTGGCCATGATGAGCATCACCCGGCTGTGCGGCGAATTGCTGAACAATACGCGCAAAGCTGCCTTGGAGGCGCTGGAAGACCGCCGGCTCGGCGTTCGTCATCACCAGGCCATTTTTGAAGCCGTCAAGGCCGGCCGGGCGGAGGAAGCCGGTCAGCTGATGCGGATGCATCTGGAGACCGCCTATCAGAATTTGTCCAATCAGGGAAAGGGGATAGCCAATTCCGACGCCAAGCCCTGAAGTCGCGGCAATAATCGTCTGGCCTGATAATTCACTGCCCTTTATCTCGCGCAGATACTTGCAGAAGTTCAGCGATTATGCTATATAATTGGTATGACCAATAGACAATACTATCATATTACAATGAAGAGATGCAGCGACCAAACGAATGAACGGGGAGGCCAACATGAATTCGAATGCCATGATTCAGGATATAGTGACCAAAGCCAGAAATGCCCAGCGTGAATTTGAGTCTTACAACCAGCAGCAGGTTGATGCCGTCGTCCGCGCCATTGCCAAGGTCGTCTATGACCGGGCGGAAGAATTAGCCCGGATGGCGGTTGAGGAAACCCGGATGGGCGTTCTGGAGGATAAAATCAAGAAGAACCTCGGCAAGTCCAGAATCATCTGGCATAATCTCAAGGACAAGAAGTCGGTTGGCCTGATCAACTACAACGAACAGACCGGCGTGGCCGAAGTGGCCAGGCCGATGGGCGTGGTTGGCGCCGTGACCCCCTGCACCAATCCGATTGTCACACCGATGTGCAATGCGATGTTTGCCCTTAAAGGCCGCAACGCGATCATTATCGCTCCCCATCCCCGGGCCAGGCAATGCGCCGTCTTTCTTACCGGCCTGTTCAATCAGGCCATCCGATCGCTGGGGGCGCCGGAGAACCTGATCCAGGTCATAGCCGAACCGACCAACGAGCTGACCGCCGACCTGATGAAGGCGGTCGACGTCATCGTCGCCACCGGCGGCATGGGTATGGTCAAGGCCGCCTACAGCAGCGGCAAGCCGGCTTATGGCGTCGGCGCCGGCAATGTCCAGTGCATCATCGACCGCGATGTGGATTTTACCGAGACTGCGCCGAAGATCATCGCCGGCCGGATCTTCGATAACGGGATCATCTGTTCCGGCGAACAGAGCATCATCGTCCACGCCGACGACTATGACGCCGTGATCCGGGCCATGGCGGCCAGCGGCGGCGGCCTGGTCAGCGATCCGGCGGAGAAGGAACGATTGCGCCGGGCGCTATTTGTCCATGGCGCCATGAACAAGGATCTGGTCGGACAATCCGTCGGGCAGGTGGCGGCAACAGCGGGCATCGAGCTGCCGGCCGGCACCAGGGCCATCCTGGTTGAAGCCGATGGCATCGGGGATGCGGATGCGCTTTGCCGCGAGAAGATGTGCCCGGTGATCGCAACCTTCAAATACCGGTCTTTTGCCGAAGCGGTGGCGATTGCCAAAGCCAACCTTGCAGTCGAAGGCAAGGGTCACTCGATCAGCATTCACTCCCATAATCGGGAAAATATCACCTATGCCGCGGAGCAAGTACCCGTCTGCCGGGTTCTGATCAACCAGATCTGCTCGACGATGAACGGCGGCAGTTTCTATAATGGCTTCGCACCGACGACCACATTGGGTTGCGGTTCCTGGGGCAACAACAGCATTTCCGAGAATCTGGATTACAAGCACCTGATCAACATCACCCGCATCGGCTACTGCCAAAAGGACGCCGTTGTGCCGACCGATGCCGAAATCTGGGGGTAAACCGCCATGGATCTGATGGAATACAAAGTCAGGGAGCTTTTTGCCAGGTACGGCATACCGGCCCGGAGCGGCGTGGTGATCGATAACCTGGACCGCCTGGCTGAAAAGGTGCAGAATCTGCGTTTTCCGCTGGTGGTCAAAGCCCAGGTCCCGGTCGGTGGCCGGGGCAAGGCCGGCGGCATCCGCTTCGCCGCAGATCCGGACGAGCTGCAGGCCGCAAGCCGGGAAATCCTGGGCATGACAATCAAAGGACACCTGGTTCAAAAATTGATGATTGTCGAGAAAGCCGAGATTCAAACCGAATGGTACCTGAGCATCCTGCTGGACCGGCAAACCAAGGGCCCGATGATCATCTTCAGCCCAATCGGCGGCATGGACATCGAGGAGACGGCGCGGCAGCATCCGGAGCAAGTCATAAAAACAGCGGTCGATCCGCTGATCGGCATCAAAGACTATATTCCCCGCTACCTGCTGAGCCGCAGCCATCTGGCCGACCAGTGCCTGCCCGCCCTGGGTGGCCTGCTGAATCGGCTTTACCAGCTGTTCCTGGCTGCCGACTGCACGCTGGTCGAGATCAATCCGCTGGCTGTCCTCGCCGACGGGGAACTGCTGGCGCTGGACGGCAAGATAACCGTGGACGACAGCGCGCTCTTCCGGCAGCCGGATATCCTGGCCTATCGGGATTCTTTGCCGGACGATGCATCGGTTCTCGAGGCCCGGCGGCTCAATTTCCTCTACATTCCCTGCGAGCCGACCGGCAATATCGCGGTAATCAGCAATGGGTCGGGCATGATCATGTCGACGATGGATCTGATCAGCAAACAGGGGCTGCAGGTTGGTGCCGCGCTGGACCTCGGCGGTGGCGCGACTGCGGATCGCATCGCGGCGGCGATCCGGATTATTTTGGCCAATCCGCGAATCGAGGCCATTTTCATTAATATTTTCGGCGGGATCACCCGCTGTGATGAGGTGGCGGGCGGCGTTGTGCTGGCGGTGCAGAACCTGGCTGGCGGCAAACGGATGATCGTCCGCTTTGAAGGAACGAACAAGGCGCGCGGTCTGGAGATACTCGAGCCTTTCCGGAATGAGGTGGCCGCGGTGGACGGGCTCGCTGAAGGCGTCAGCCGGTTAGCGGCATGGAGGGGCAGGACATGAGTATTTTGATCGACCAAAACACCCGGCTGGTTGTCCAGGGCATCACCGGCCGCGAAGGTGCATTCCATACCGAGCAGATGCTGGCTTATGGCACGCGGGTTGTCGCCGGCGTGACACCCGGCAAGGGCGGGCAGACCGTCCTGGGCGTGCCGGTTTTCAATACTGTCCGGGAAGCGGTTGAAGAGACCGGAGCGAATGCGACCGTGATCTTTGTCCCGGCCCGGTTCACGGCAGTCAGCGCCTGTGAAGCACTGGAGGCCGGGTTGGGACTGGTCCTGACCATTGCGGAGCATGTGCCGGTTCACGACATGATGGGCCTGTACCACCTGGCGCGCCAGAAAGGCTGCCGGCTGATCGGCCCCAATTCCTTCGGCGTGATCTCACCCGGCCTGGCCAAAGCGGGTTTTATGGCTCATCGCATCTTTTCGCCCGGCCCGGTCGGCATCATGTCCCGCAGCGCGACCAATTGCTATGAAACCGTTCATCTGATGACCGGCCGCGGCATTGGCCAATCCACTTGCGTCGGCATTGGCGGCGACATGATTCCCGGTTCGTCCTTCGTAGACATCCTGCCGCTTTTCCAGGCCGATCCGGCAACCCGGGCCATCGTCCTGATTGGTGAAATCGGCGGCAGCGAGGAAGAGCTGGCGGTAGCCTGTATCCGGACCCAGGTGACCAAGCCGGTCGTCGCCCTGATCGCCGGCAAAAATGCACCGCGCAACCGCAGCATGGGCCATGCCGGCGCGATCGTGGCCGCCGACGGCAGCGGCAGCGCCGCCAATAAGGAAACGAAGCTGCGGCAGGCCGGGGTCCTGATTGCCGAGACCACCGCGCAGATAGTCGATATTCTCGCCGGATTATCGCTATAAGAAAGGCTGGCGCAACAGCATGGAAAAAGAGAAAGCCCTGCACATTTATATGACGATGAACCGGATCCGCAAATTCGAAGAGAAAGCCCTGCAGCTTTTCGAAAACAACCAGCTTCGCGGGTCGGTCCATCTGTACATCGGCGAAGAAGCCATCGCCGCCACGGTATGCGCTCATTTGCGGGACAGCGACTATATCACCAGCACCCATCGCGGCCATGGCCATTGCATCGCCAAGGGCGCCGCTCTGGACCGGGCCATGGCGGAGCTGATGGGCAAGGCTACCGGGTACAGCAAGGGACGGGGCGGCTCGATGCATATTGCCGATCTCGGCAAGGGCAACCTCGGCGCGAACGCCATTGTCGGCGGCGGTCTGCCGATTGCGGTCGGCGCGGCCCTGGCAGCGAAGCTGCGGCATACCGACCAGGTTGCGGTCGCCTTCTT